>NZ_CP125653.1:300000-540617 GCF_030053135.1 Rhizobium sp. BT04
CTGGCGCACATATTCGAACAGTTCGCGGCGGCTGACGGCGCCGTCGCCGTTGCGGTCGGCAGCGCCCTCGAAGGCACGGGCGGTGGCATAACTCAGTGCGCCGCGTTTCTGCGGAATGCCGGGAATCGAGATCTCGGGCGACTTGGTGTTGTCGTCGACGGCGGCGAGGAAGGTCAGCCGTTTGTAATCGAAGCCGGTGGACAGCGCATCCGCCGTGGTTGAGATCGGCGCGAGGTCGTCCTCCTCGATCGTATAGGAAGGCGCCTGGCGCCAGGTGATCTCGGCGCCGCGCGGATCGACATCGCGGGTCATGCCGCCGGCATGGCAGGTATCGGCGACGAAGACGACATCGGCGCCCTTGGCCTCGAGATTGCGGATCAGCACCTTGAATTCATCGCCGAAGATGCGCTCGCGCGATCCGGGCAGCCGGGTGTCGAAGCCGGCGAGCACATAGACCTCGTCGCGGCCGCTCGGTTTCGAGCCCTTGACGCGCTCCGGCTCGCTCGATCCGTGACCGGCAATGCCGAGCACGACGAGGTCGCCAGGCCCTGCCCTTTCCGTCACGGCCTCGATCGCATGGAAAATGCCTTCGCGATCGGCAGCCCCATTCTTCAACAGCGTCATGTCTTCGACGCCGACCGAGCGCAGCGAAAGCGAAAGGTCCTCGGCATCGGCGACGGCGCCGTGCAGCGGCGGGACGTTGCGGTAGAGATCGATGCCGATCAGCACCGCCCGGACCGCGCCGCGCTCGGGCGCTTCGATCGTCCTTGCCAGGCTGTCGGCGGCCGCCAGGGTGAGGAGGGCAAATGCGGCGGCCATGGAAACGGATGCGGACATGGCCAAACTCCCCTCGCCCCCGTTATTCGCGGCGCCATTCGACGCGCCGGTTCAGCGCATCGACATCGTCTTCGGTGAGGTTTGCGGTGGCGGTCACGTCGACCGGCTCGGAGGCGCCGCGGCCTTCGGCGTCGATCGTCGCATCGATGCCGTGGCTCTTCAGGAAATCGGCGACGGCCTGGGCGCGGCGCTCGGAGAGCTTCTGATTATAGTCGTCAGCGCCGCGCCGGTCGGTATGGCCGACGAGGATGATGCGGCCGGGTTTCTGCTCCTTCAGCGCTTCCAGCAGTTCCTCGGCGGCCTCGGTGCCGATCGAGGTGAAGCTCGACTTGTCGAAATCGAAGGTGATCGGCACCGGAATCGAGACCGGCACGATGCCGCGGACATTCTCGGAATAGATGCCGCCGAGCACGCCGCTGCGGTGGTCCTTCTCGGCCGGCACGAAGCTACCTTGCGGATTGTCGCTGGTCGGATTGGCGGCAAGGATGCGGGCCTGGGCGGCGCGCTGGATGAGATCGGAGATCGTCTCGGCCGGCGGCGCCTTCGGCGTGCGGGTCTCGTTCTTGATGATCTCGATCGCCTGCTGGTAATCGGCGGCGGCATCGGCAAAGCGGCGGGCGGAGAAATAGATCTCGCCGAGCGTGGCGGAGGCCTGCCAGAGCACCTGCGGGCTATCGGCAGCGACAAGCAGCGGCTCATAATCGGCGACCGGCTGATTGGCGGCCATCATCTCCTGGGCGGCGGCAAGCCGGAGGGCCGCGACGCGGCGCTGGGCATTCACCTGGAACTGGCCACAATCGGCGCTGACGGCGATCGTATCGGCCTCAGCGGCGGCAGCATTGATATCCTTGGCGGCAACGGCGGTGTTCAGCTTGTCGAGCAGGGCGGTGCAGGCGGGCGTATCGGCGTTGGCGACCTCGATCTCCTCGCCGGCTTGATCAGGTTCGGCCGATCGGCCGAGGTTCAACTGCGGCATCTTGATGCTGAAACCGCCGGGCAGCTTGAATTGCGGCATCTTGAGCTGCGGCATCGGCAGTTTCGGCATCTTCGTCTGGGAGGTCTGGGCCGGCTGCTTATACTGGGTGGTCGGCTGCTTATATTGGGTCGGCCGGGTGGATGAGGTGGTGTCGGCGGGACCGATCAATTCCAACTCGTCGGCGGCAAGCTCCTGGCCGGGCGCCAGATTGGTGACGATCTTGTATTTCTTCGGAGGCTGCGTCGTGGCCTGTTCGACAGGTTTCGGCGCCACCTTTTTCGGGGTGACGGGCTTCGGTTTTTCCACCACCGTTTCCGGCTTCTTGGCGACTTCCTGTTTCGTCACCGGCTTCGGTTTCGGCGCAACGGGCGGCTTGGCAGCCTGCTCGACCGGGGCCGGTTTTGCTGCGGGAGCGGCTGCAACCGGCGGGGCTGCGGAAGGCGGCAGGGCCGTCGGACTATCGACCGTCGTCAGCATCAGCGTCTTGCTGCTGATCTTGGTGCCGAGGCTGCGGGCTTCTTCAAGGCTGCGGGAAACGGCATCCATGCCACCGTCGATCGAGCGGAACATGCCGCTGCCGCTGCCGCCGAGATCGGCGAAGATGGTCAGCGGCTTGGAGGAATAGAAGACCTTGATCTGCTCCTGGCCGACCGGGCCTGAGACCTGCAGCCGGGCGCCGCTTGCCGGATCCGGCACCTGCACGCGCTTGCCGGCGCCGACCAGCGCATCGGTCTGGTACTTGTTCGGGAAAAGCTTCACCACGGAGCCGTTTGGTGAAACGTTCAAGACCGTGACATAGGCGTTCTCGCTCGACTGGATGAAGAGGCCGACGACTTCGCCGATGGCGTATTTGGCTTCTGCGCGATCGAAGGTGATGCTGACGGGGCCGGTCTGGGCCGGCGCTTCGGTCAGTGTGCGTTCGTTCTGGGCCCCGACGGCGGGAACCATCGAAAAGAGCGAAAGAAAAGTGGCTGCGGCTAGGATGGCTTTGCGGTTCAGCATTGGAAAACCTCCTCTTCGAACAATCTCACACTGTGTTGAAGATGAGAATAGCACTGACCGGCGAAATTGGGATGGCTTGGCCTGTCTTGCTTGAGGGAGGGTTACAAATTATTTGGAACCCGAAAGAATCTACCCAGGCAAAGAGGTGAGCAAGACTCACGACCGGCAATATCCGGCGGCTGTTATAGTCCCGTTCGACTGCAAGATGACGGTTAGTTCTTGGGTTTCTGCCCGGCTGATTTCAAAATCGAGATCAGGTCGCTCATTCCCTCGGGCGAGGAATTGTAGAGCCAGAGAATATCCGGATTGTCGATCGCGAATTCCTTGCCGGGGCCGGAGCCCATGTCGCGGCCGGGCGAGGTCGCATCGGGCAATTTGCCTTCACCGGGTGTCAGCCCCTCGGCGCTTTCGTGTTTGGCGATGATTGCGGTCGCCGCGGCAAAGGCCTTTTCATCCTGTTGGCGCAGCGCCGCCAGCGCGGGGTTACGTGCCGCCAGCGCATCCTCGACCGGCCCGGCATGGCTAAGCTCAGGGATTTGCAGCGCCAGCAGCAGGCCGATCGACAGGGTTATGAGCCAGGATTTCGTCATCGTCGTCACATCCGTCTTATGGGCGCCATTACGCGACAAGCGTCCCGACAATAGGGAGAGGCCGTGGGGATGGCAACGGCGCTCCGTGCCAATCGGTTGGGAGGGGTGAAATCGATTGGCCGCGGCGCTTTCGCTCCTTGTTTTATGCATGTCGTTGTCCCGGAACTGCTGCACACTTCCGAGCGACAGGCATCAGAGGATCTTCAATTGCTGCAGGCTGAGGCGCAGATCGCGCAGCATCTCGCCGAAGATCTCCTCGATCATGCCCGTCGACCAGACGACCATGGTGCCGTAAGGCGAGCGCTTGCGTTGCATGAAGCCCGCCGTCTCGAAATCGATCAGCGTCTTGCGGCAGGTCTCGCTCGACATCACCGCGACCAGGAAACGGGCGAGATTGGACTGGTCGATCGCGCCTGATTTCTCCGCCCAGTTCTGGATCAGCCGCGGCTTGGTGTCGGCGGTAAACATCGAGGCGAGCGCCCGATCCTGCGACAGCCCGAGGCGCTGCAGCTTGGCCGGATCGCGGGTCAGCGACACCACGTAATCATTGTGCAGATCGGCGAAGCGTTCGATATCCTCGGCGGTGTTTATGCCGAAGACCTTCATCGAATAGAGGAACTCGGCCATCAGATAGGTCGGCTCAGAGCGCAGCTGCGCCAGATGCTTGTCGTCCTTGCTGGCCGAGGCCGCGCAGACGCGATCGGAGAAACCTATCCGTGCGGCGCGAACCTGCTCCAGCAGGCTGATGTCGAGCGCCAGTTCGTCACCGTTCCATTCCAGCATCAGCATTCCCTGCCAGCAAATCTTCGAGACGATGATCTTGTACTATCGCCGGCTCCGATCTCCAAATCGTTTGGAAAGCAACAGCTTGCTGATGAGGCGCATCTATCTTACCATTTTGAATGGCTTGGCAGTCTTTTTGAGGTCGAGGCAATGCGTGGTTTGGGGTCGCATATTCTGTTTGCCGCGGCACTTACGGTCGCCTCGCCAGGTTTTGCCAAAGACACTTCGATCATCGAACTTCCAAGCGGCGACGGCGCCCGTTCGGTTGGCATCATTTCCGCCAATGAGGAAGTCGAGGCATCGGGGCCTGCGGCGATCACCGTCGGCGACGACGGCACCATCTATATTCTCGACCAGAACAATGGCCGCGTGCTTGCCGTCGACGCCGAGCGCTCGCAGGCTGAGCCGGAGATCTTGCCGCTGCCGGAGAATGCCGCGCCGGAGGATCTCGCCGTCGTCCATAACGAACTCTATCTCTGGTCGGATGGCGTCGTGCCGCTCGAGCGCGCCACTGAGGCCGACGACCGGTCGCAGACGCTGCGCGCCGTCGACGGCGGCGGCGATGCCGATGATTATACCCGCTCGGTCTTTGCCTCGATGGGCTCGGTCTCGCCGGGTCCGCTGAACAGCATCATCGACGAGATCGGCCGCAGCACCAGCCGGCCCGAGGCCCGCCCGCCGGTCATGCAATATGTGCCGAGCCGCGGGCTCGGCGATATCGTCGCCGAGGTCTCGGCTGCCAACCACAAGGCGGAGATCCTGCTGCGGCGCAGCAGCTCGGAGGAGAATTTCCTGTCGCTGCAGCTGACATCCGAAGGCCGGATCGGCACGGTCGAACTGCTCGACATCGACACGACGGGCAGGCCCTATGCGCTGGTCGAGCTGGTGCCGGCCGACCGGCCGGAGCGCACCGGCATGTTGGTGGTGCGCTTCACGCCGAACGGGGCGATGGACCGGGTCTACGACCTGCCGATCGAACCGGGCACGGTCTTCTCCAGGCGTTTTGTGGCGATCGGCCCGCGCGGCGACGTGCTCTATCTCAACTCCGGGGAAAGCCGGGCGCAGGTGCTGCGGCTCGACGGCCGCGAGCCCGGCCGTAAGCTTGCCGTCGCCAGGCCGGCCAAACAGCCGACTGCCGGCAAGCCCGGCAAGGTTCCGAAGGTGGCGATCGTGCCGAAATCACGCAGCGACGTCATTGAGCGGGCAATCGGTTTCGAGACGCTGAACTGGCTGGTGACGCCGACCGCCTATGGCAGGGATCCTGGCCCCGGCTGCCTCAACATGAACCGGCTGCGCCGCCCGATCTATCTGATCGGCAAGCGCGGCCAGACGGTGAAAGGTGTTCCCTATTGCTGGGGCTGCAAGACGCCGCTCGAGAATTTCATCGGCGGCGTCGAAAAGGGCCAGACCGCCGGCAATGTCTGCACCAAGAGCGCGCCGCAATCCGACATCCTCGGCGTCGATTGCTCCGGCTTCGTCAGCGATGCCTGGGGCTTGAAGATGCATGTGACGACCCGCGCCATCCCCGGCATCACCAAACGCCTCTCCGACCCCTGGTCGCTGCGGCCGGGCGACGCGCTGAACAAGCCGGGCTCGCATGTGCTGTTGTTCATGCGCTTCACCGGCGACCGCAAGGTGGAGGTGATGGAGGCCTCGCCGAATGCCTGCAAGGGCCGCGTCTGCCGCAACACCTATTCGCTCGGCAGCCTGCTGATGCGCGGCTACCAGCCGGTGCGTTTTAAGGGGCTGGATGGTTGAATGAAAAGCAGCTTCAGGCTGCCGGCTTTGACATTAACCGTCGCTTCGCCATCGCCAAAAGCCCATGTGCCGCGACGCTCTCGGCATAGTCCTGATAGGCAGGATCCCGGCTCAGCATGCGCTCTTCGGCGCGGGCGCGCATGACGTAGATCAGGCTGACGATCGCCAGCATGCCGGCCCGCGCAAGCCCTTCCGCAGGGCCGCTGGCGATGAAACTGGGGGCCGCAAACAGCCACCAGGAGATGTTCTTGGCGACATAGGCCGGGTGTTTGATGAAGCGATAGGGGCCCGAGGTGATGATACCGCGATGGGTCAGGTTGGAAAATCGCGGCCCGAAGGCGATGGTCGCCCAGACATAGATCAGGGTGCAGAACAGCGTCGCGACGCTCCAGAGGATGAAGACGGCCGAGCCCTCCCGGATCACCGTCTCCCAGCCCGGCCCGTCGCCATAAGGCACGAAGGCATGCGAAATCACCGGGAAGAACGGCTCGTAACAGATGAGGCAGACGAGCCAGCCGAGCGCCGTCGTCTCCGTTGCCCTGACATGCCAGCCGAAGAGTTTGAAGGTGGCGATATAGCCGCCGGCGGCAAGTACGGTGTCGAGAAGAAAGGCAAGCCGCAACAGGCCTTCGAACCAGGCGGCTGAGAGCGGCGGAAACGCCCAGGCCGGCTTCTCGGCAAGATCGGAAAGAGCCGCCATGCCGCCCGAGAACATCAGCACGAGAAAGAAGCATTTGATCGCAAGCAGGCGCAATGCGAACAGCACGTCCTCCTCGCGAAAATCCTGCATCAACACCGCGCGCCCGACCTGATGGAGATAATCGTCGGGCTGCTCGGCGATCAGATCGGTCACCGCGACGTAGAGAATGGTGGCAATCGCAAGTGCGATGGAAATGGGGATAGTCGTATGGCTGGCCTCGATGATCCATCGGATCGCCGACGACTGTGTGAAAAACGGAAAGACCGAGCAGACAATGACGACCACCCCAAAAAGCGCAGCGAGGCCGACAAGTTTCGTTCCGACGCGCCGCCAGAAGATGGCGGGAGCCTCGTCTCGTCTCGTTCGTGATGCCCAGGCCCGACGAGCAGCAAGTGTGCCGTCGACGACGAGCCAGGCCACGAGAAGGCAGAACACGGCAAGCGCCATCGCCTTGCCGGGCTCAAGCTGCAGATAGGTCGAGAGCGCAACGCCGATGAGAACTCCGACAAGGGTCCCAGTCTGGCTGACAAGAGGGTTCCCGGTAAAGGTATCCCTATCCTGCGGTATCGGCACGCGCTCGGCTTCCTCGATTACATTGCCGCCTGAACGAAACCCCGAGAGCGTATCCGTGCCGCCCGCGTCGCAAGCGCCATCGCGGCTTCAGCTGTCACGGAAGACGCATCCCCCGGCAGCGAGATCATCGCAATATCGAGCTTGTCGTAATCGACCATGTAGTAACCCGATGCGGTTTCGATGACCGCCTCAGGCCTGATTGCCAAAAGATCCTGCGCCATCGTGCCGACGAACATCGGGCCGCCCCAGATGTAGCGGAAGGCATAGACCGGTATGCCCTGAGCCGAGCTGCCGAGCCGACGGATATCGGTCTTCAGGCGGCGATCGGACCCCCAGCCGCCGCCGGAGCTTGAACTGGAGCTGCCGCCGCCCATGCCGCCGCCAGAGCTGGAATTCCCACTGGAACTGTTCTCAGAGCGGCTGAAAGCCGGTTGATTGGTGCTTACGGCCACTTTTTTAACGGTGGGCGTGGTTTTCCTGGCAGGCGTAACGTTGCTGGCCGGAGCAACGTTTTTGGCCGGCTCTTCGCTGGCGAACAGCGTCCTGGCGCCAGGATCGAAGATGCAACTCTGCAAGATTGCGCCGGAGCCGGCAAGGAAGGTCGAGCAAAGCAGAACACGGATGATGAGCTTTCTTGTCATGAAGGGCGCCCCCAGGTCGCCGTTTTAGAAGAGATCGTACCTCGGATTTCGCTTGACCCATGTCGCCTTGGCGAGCTGAACGAGCCTGTCGTCGAGCGACTTGGTCTTCGGAAGCGCCTTCTTCTCCTGAGCGGTCAGCTCGGCGGCAAAGGTCTCCTCCGCTTTCTTCTTTGCAGCATTCGGCAAGGTCTTGAGTGCGGCTTTCGCCTGGTTCTTCGGGTCGCCGCTGCCCGGCATATTGATGGCGGTCGCCAGTGCGAAATAACGCGCTGCCGTTGCAAGGCTGTCAGCGCCACTGCCTTCTTCTTTCGCCAGCATCGCGCGGTCCAGCGCGCCCCAATAGTCACCGCGTTCGGCGCCCATCTCCAGCCACTTCACCGCTTCCGCCTTGTCCGCGGTAACGCCGACGCCATCGCGGTACATGCGTCCGAGATTGGTCGGGGCATAGGGCTGACCGCCCTCGGCCGCCCGGGTGAAAAGATCGAGCGCTTTCGACAGATCCTCCGGAGCGCCTTTCCCGAAACGGTAGACGAGGGCAAGATTGTTCAGCGAATAGATATCGTTGCGCTGGACGCCGGCCTCGTAGAAGCGGATGCCGCGCTCCGGATCGGCCGGAACGTTGACGCCGTTCAGAAAGATGTAGCCGAGCTCATTCATCGCATAGGTATGGCCGAGATCGGCGGCCTGCAGCATCAGGCGCAATCCCAGTTGCTGATCGGCCTTGGTGCCGCGGCCGTAGTAGAGCGCCTTGCCGTAGCTGTGCAGGGCAAAGGGATCGCCTTTGGCCGCACCGCCCTTGGCGATCTCGCTTGCCTTGGCTGCGTCGCGCGGGACGGAGGCACCGAACTCGTAGAGGCTCGACAGTTCATAGATCGCCCTGACATGCCCGGCATCCATCGCCTTCTTGATCGTCGCAAAAGCCGTCTTCGCATCGCGGTTGGCAAGCTGGGCGCGGCCGAGCTGATAGACGAAGCGCGCCACCGTGGGATAGGTCTTTATCGCCTCCGTGCAAGCCGGCAGTGCATCATCGGGGTCGATCTCGTTCGGCAGTTTACCCGATGTCACGCCCTGCAGGTCGAGGGGGGCTGCGGCTGCGGTGTCGCAGGCGTCGAGCGCCGGCTTGAAGTTGATGGTGGCGGGCGGCAGATTATCGTTGGCGGCCTGCAGCGTCAGGGCGAAAGGCTGGTTTTCGGTGCCGATCTGCGGCTCGTAGGCAAGCGCCGGAATATCGGCGGCTTCCAGCACATGGCCGAGCCCGATCACCCGGTCTCCGGCGCGCAGCGTGCCCTTGTCGGGCAGCGCCGCAACCTTGAAGGTCATCTCCGCGGCCGATGCCGGGACGGCAGGCAGGCCGGCTTCAACCGGGCCGACGCCGATCATGGTGCTCACGTCACGCGGCAGCGTTTTCAGATAGGTATCCGCATCGGCAAGCCGAACCTGCTTTTCCTGTTCGAGCTGGGCGAGCTTGGCGCCGGCATCCGCCGAGACGGTGATCGCGACCACGCCTTGCGTCGCCTGGCCGTAAGGATCGCTCACGGTGTAACCGATCAGGCTGACGGTTCCGGCGGCAACACCCGATGAATCATAGGTCAGCGCCGTCAGTGCGGCGGCCGGCATCTTCGCGCCCTGGTCGACCGGCTTGCCGTCGAAGCTGAGCTTTCCCGTCTTTGGAAGCTGGTTAAGGGTGACGAGCAGCGCCGAGCCGGTCTCGTCATGCGGTGGGGCGATCGGCAATTTGGTCGCGGCCGCACCCTCCGGCACGCTCACCTGCTGCATCGCTTCGACGCTCGGCGGCGGCGGCGCCGGAATGAAATAGAAGCTGTCCATCAGTGAGGAATTTTCCCAGGGGACCTGCTTGCCGCCGGTCATGGCGATCACATCACGGCGCACGTCGGTCAGGACCTGGCGGATTTCCTTGTTGGGTTCGCTGGCGCGCTTGATGAAGGATTCTGAATAGGGGCTGAGCGCGCCCTCGCCATCGAGCGCCACCTGGCCGGGCTCTGTGGAAAAGGCGATCAGGCTGCCGAGATCGCTGTCGATACGTGCAAGTCCGCGTGTGGCGCCGACCGGTTCCAGTTTTTCCGCCATCCAGAATTTCTGGGCGTTGAAGGGATTGTTGCGGCAGGCGTCGAGGAAGATCAGCTGAACCCGTGAATTCTGCTTGAGATGGTTGAGGATGAGGTCGAGCGGCATGGTTTGCGTCTCGACGTCATAGGGCGTCTCCAGCGTCGCATCGACCGGCACGATGAAATTCTGCCCGCCCACCTGGATGCCGTGGCCCGAATAATAGATCAGGCCGGCCTCGGCATTGCTGGTCGAACGCAGGAAGCGGCGCACCGTATCTTCGAGCCCGATGCGGTCGACATTGACGCCGATCGTCACGTCGAAACCGGCAGCCCGCAGCGTGGTCGCGACCTCTTCGACATCATTGGCGGGATTGGGGAGCGAGGGCAGCGTCTTGTAGACCGAGTTGCCGATGACGAGGGCGACGCGGCGTCCGCTCTCGCCTTCGGTCGTGGCGGCATGCGCCGTGCCGATCGACAGCAGCATTGCCGCGACGATCAGCAAATAAGCGCACAGTCTCCTGACGTGGTGAAACTTGGGCATGGCTCGATCGCAAACATCTATTGTCCAGGGTTCAATAAAATTTGCTGGCCTGCTGGTGCTGGGCCCCCTCCGCATTCACACGACGAAAATATTCCTCGGCGCTCCAAAAGGCAAGCTGCGCCGCCTCCAAGTCAATTGGAGCAGTCCCGTCAGATTGGAAGTCCATCACCGACAAGAAAGACTGTCGAAATCAGCAATTTAACATGCGGCGGACGAGGTTTCCTTAACCTCGAAACGTATAGTTGCTGATCGAGGCCGGTTTCATCTCGATGGAGAAGCCCGGCAGGGTCGGCGGCATATAGGCGGCGTTCTCGATCCGGCAGGGGTCGAGGAAGTGTTCGTGCAGATGATCGACATATTCGATGACGCGGCCGTCCTTGGTGCCCGACACCGCGACATAATCGATCATCGACAGATGCTGCACATATTCGCAGAGACCGACGCCGCCGGCATGCGGCCAGACCGGCAGGCCGAACTTGGCGGCGATCAGCAGCACGGAGAGAACCTCGTTCAGCCCGCCCATGCGGCAGGAATCGATCTGCACGATGTCGATCGCGCCCTCGGCGATGAACTGCTTGAACATGATGCGGTTCTGGCACATCTCGCCGGTCGCGACCTTCACGGGCGCGATTGCCTGGCGGATCTTGCGGTGGCCGGCGACGTCGTCGGGGCTGGTGGGTTCCTCGATGAAGAAGGGCTTGGCGAAGGAGAGCGCCTTGATCCAGTCGATCGCCTGGCCGACATCCCAGACCTGATTGGCGTCGATCATCAGGTAACGATCGGGACCGATCACCTCGCGGGCGATCCGGAGACGCCGGATATCATCTTCCAGATCGCGGCCGACCTTCATCTTGATATGGTCGAAGCCGGCGTCGATCGCCTCCTGGCAGAGGCGGCGCAGTTTCTCGTCCTCATAACCCAGCCAGCCGGCCGAGGTCGTGTAGCAGGCATAACCCTCCTTTTCGAGGATGGCAATGCGTTCCGCCTTGCCCGCCTCGGCACGTTTGAGGATCTCGATCGCCTCGTCGCGGGTCAGGACGTCGGTGAGATAGCGGTAATCGACGATGTCGGCGATCTCTTCTGGCGACATCTCGGCGACGAGCCGCCAGACCGGCTTGCCGGCCTGCTTGGCCAAGAGATCCCAGACGGCATTGACGACCGCGCCGGTCGCCAGATGAATGGCGCCCTTGTCCGGGCCGATCCAGCGCAGCTGGCTATCGCTGGTCAGATGCCGCCAGAACCTGCCGGGATGGGCAAGAACCTCGGCGAGGTCGGCGCCGACGATGAGGTGGCGCATCGCTTCGATCGCCATGCAGCAAATGTCGTTGCCGCGGCCGATGGTGAAGGTCAGGCCGTGGCCGGCTAGATCAGGCGCGTCGGTATCGAGAATGACATAGGCGGCCGAATAATCCGGATCGGGGTTCATCGCATCGGATCCATCCAGGCTTTGCGATGTCGGAAAGCGGAGATCGAAGACGCGAAGGTCGGTGATGCGGGTCATGATTGTTCCTCCCGATTATAATTGTATAGGCCGAGTCTATAAGACCGGCAGAACTGCCGGCCGGGCTGCCGGTCGGCTGGGCCGCCGATGTCAGATCGTCCAGCCGCCGTCGATGGCGATCGCCTGGCCCGACGTATAGGTGGCGCCGGCGAGATAGACGGCGAGATCGGCGATCTCTTCCGGCGAGCCGAGCCGGCCCATCGGCTGGCGGGCGATGAAGGCGGCACGCGCCGCGTCGTAATCGCCCTGCGCGCGCATGCGGTCCTGCAGCGACGGGCTTTCCACCGTGCCGGGGCAGATGGCGTTGCAGCGGATTCCTTCCGCGACGTAATCGGCGGCGACGGATTTGGTCAGCCCGATCACCGCCGCCTTGGTGACGCCATAGGCGAAGCGGTTCGGCACGCCCTTGATGCTGGAGGCGACGGAGGCCATGTTGATGATCGCCCCGTCCTTGCGCTCGAGCATGCCGGGCAGCACGGCGCGGATGGTGCGGATCATCGCCTTGACGTTGAGGTCGAGGGCGAATTCGAAATCGGCATCCTTCATCTCGAGGATCGAGCCGGCGTGGACGAAGCCGGCGCAGTTGAACAGCACGTCGACGGCGCCGATCTCGGCGACGAGGGCATTGACCGCCTCCTCTTCGAGCACGTTCAGCTGATGGGTCGAAACCCCGGTTTCCGCCGCCAGCGTCGCCAGCGCGTCGGTGTTGATGTCGGTCGCGTGGACCTTGGCGCCGGCCGCGGCAAAGGCGGCCGCCGTCGCCCGGCCGATGCCCTGGCCGGCGGCGGTGATGAGAACGGTCTTGCCGGAAAGTCTGCTTGTCATGTCACGGGCCTTTGCTGGAATTGTCTACGCGGTACGGAATGCGGTTGATGTCTTCGAGGGCTAAAGCGCGTCGCGATCTTTCAGATTCGCTCCTCGCGTTAGGTCTTTGTTTTTACGCATGTCTCGGCAAAAGCGTTTCACGCTTTGCCTGGCAAAACCGCTGCACACTTTTGCGCGACATGCCCTAGAGCATGACGCCGAAAAGTGGGAGTGGTTTTCGGACGATAGCATGCTTCGGGCGAGCTTGTGATCTCCTTCGCAGCCTCGCAGTGCGCTGCAGATCGGCTGTCTTTAGTGATGATTTGTCTGTTTATAGACAAACAGACGATTGGCCAAGGGTCAAGCGTAAACTTTTCCTTTTCCGGCTGCGGTTCTGCGTATATGCAGAATGTTATTCACAGGAGGAAGGAATGGAGACCGACGAGTCAGACCGCTACCGCGCTCCTGCCCTCGACAAGGGGCTCGATATCCTCGAATTGCTCGCCGGCGTCGACAGCGGCCTCACCCAGGCCGATATCGCCAAGCGGCTTGACCGCAGCCCCAACGAATTCTACCGCATGCTCGACCGCCTGGTGCGCCGCGGCTACGTCACAAAGCTGGACGGCGACCGCTATTCGCTGACGCTGAAGCTCTTCGGTCTTGCGCAACTGCACGCGCCGGTGCGCCGGCTCGCCTCCTACGCCACGCCGCTGATGCGCGATCTTGCCCAGCGCACGCGCCAGGCCAATCACCTCGCCGTTTTCGATCGCGGCGCGGCCGTCGTCATCGCCCAGCAGGAGGCGCCTGATTATTGGGGGTTCTCGATCCGCATCGGCGCCCATATCAACCTGTTCGACACCGGTTCCGGGCATGTGCTGCTCGCCTTTCGCAGCGCCGAGGAGCGGGAAATGATGATGTCGGAACATGTGCGCAGCCGCGCCGACATCGAACTCGGGCCCGAATTCTACGATCGCCTCGACCAGATCCGCGAGCGCGGCTACGAGATGATGGCGAGTGCCCAGACGGCGGGCGTCTACAATCTTTCCGCGCCCGTTCTCGGCCCCGACCGGCGCTGCATCGCCGCCCTCACCTGCCCCTTCATCGCCCTCGTCAACGCGCCGCCTGCGCCCGATATCACCCAGACGATCATGCTGGTGCAGAAGGCTGCCGCCCAGCTTTCGCTGTTGGCTGGGGCGGATGTCGTCAATTCCGGCTGATGGGTCCGGTCGGAGGTCCAAAGGAGGGGGGTGAGGCCGGGTGGCTTTCCCCATTTCCCCCGAATCACGGAAATGCCAAACCGCCCGGAATTTCTATTTGAACAAACCATTCACCAGGGATAGGTTGCCGCAAAACCACTCTTGGAGGAGAAGAGCGTGTTCATCGACACCCATCTGCATATCGTCGATCGCTCGGCGCTGCCCTATCCCTGGCTTTCCCAGGCGCCCGCTCTCGATCGTGATTTCCTCTACGAGACCTATGCGACCGAGGCCCGGCGCTGCGGTATCACCGCGGCGCTGCACATGGAGGTCGATGTCGATCCCGCCGCCATGCAGGCCGAGACCGATCACATCGCAGGTCTCGCCAAAAAGGAAGGCAGTCTGCTTGCCGGCGCCATCGTCTCCTGCCGGCCGGAAGACCAAGGCTTCGCCGCCTATCTCGAGCGGCAGAAGGCCGATCCCTTCGTCAAGGGGTTCCGCCGCGTGCTGCATGTCGTGCCCGATAATGTCTCAGAAGGCGCCTTGTTTCGCGAAAATATCCGGCGGATCGGCGGCAGCGGCCTGACCTTCGACCTCTGTACCTTGCCGCACCAGGCGGGCCGGGTGACGGCTCTCGTCGATCTCGCGCCGGATGTGCAATTCGTGCTCGACCATTGCGGCGTGCCCGATATCCGCTCGGATGCCTTCGAGCCGTGGAAGGCCGGTTTGTCGGAGATTGCCCGGCGGCCGAACGTCGTCTGCAAGATCTCCGGCGTCGTCGCCTATGCCGATGCCGAGACATGGACGGCGCAGACGCTGCGGCCCTATATTGAGCATGTGATTGCAAGGTTCGGCTGGGATCGTGTCGTCTGGGGCAGCGACTGGCCGGTCTGCACGCTCGGCGGCGGCCTCTCCACCTGGGTCGCGGCGACCCATGCCATGCTTTCCTCCAGCAGCGAGACGGAGCGTTCCAAGCTGCTTTTCGCCAATGCGCAGCGTCTCTGGTCGCTTTGAGGTCACGAAATCATGTGATGTGCTGTGGCTTGCCAAAGTGCTACTTTGGCATGTCTTTTGCTTGTGTAAGGATGAAGTAACGCAAGTGTTTCGGTTTGGGACGACTTACTACCGGACAATTGCTAGCTTTAGCCATCTCAGGTAAAAGTTGTCAGATACGGATATGGCGAATAACTTCATATCTGGTATCCTCAGGAGGGAAAACAAAATGAAAGAAGAACCGCATGCAGTGGATGTCCATGTCGGAAAGACGATCCGTATACAGCGTCTGCTGAGGAAAGTTTCCCAGACGGAACTGGGAGATCGTGTCGGCGTCACGTTCCAGCAGATTCAGAAATACGAAAAGGGCTCCAACCGCGTTTCTGCAAGCATGCTGGTAGAAATTGCCGGCGCTCTGAAGGTCGACGTCAGGACGTTTTTCGACGACATGGCCACGCCTGATACGGCCAACGACAACCCCGCCCCCAGCGAGGAATTCGTTATTTCGCGCGAAGGCGTGCTTCTCAATGCGGCGTTCTTTTCGATCAAGAACGAAGCTCTTCGCAAGAAGATCCTGAAGCTCGTCCAGGCGATCGCTCATACCGAACAGTTGGACGCGGACGCCGCCGAATAGACCGGCTGGCCTTCACGCGATCCCAACGGACCGCATGAGGATCAACAGCGATCGATCAGATCAATAGCAATCGATCAGGATCAACTGTCCTCGATCGGATCAATTTGCCATTGAATGGAATCAACCGGGATTGATCGGGATCAATTGCGATCGATCGTGATCAACGGGGGGTGATCGGGATCAATGGGGATTGATCAGGATCAGATTCTCGCTCGCATCCTTCATTGCGATCTTGGCCTTGCTGCCGAGCAGCTTCTCGAGATTGACGTCTAGCTCCCGGTCGGGATCTATGCCGTCCCAATCGATGACGACCTGCAGCAGCGCCATGTTCGTCAGGTGCATCAGATTACGCAGCTGAAGCTTTTCAGCCTCCTCCTTGGCTGCCGACAGCAGCCGGAAGATCCTTGCGTATTCGCTGCCCGTAGGCTCGTTGTGTTGTTCAAACATCGTTCCCGCCCCTTTGGTCGCGAAACCCTAAGATTCCATCACCCTTGCATCTTCCGCCGCGACCGTTATTCAAGCGTTACAGGAACCGCATTGCGCGTGACTTCGGCGTGCAGAAGCTGCCAATGCGAGGTGGCGGCAAAGTGCCAGTCACGGTTGACGGGCAGGTATTCGTCCCGGCGCAGCCATTCCAACACCAGCCGGGCGTCGTTGCGCTTGCGCTCGACGCGATTGCCGCGGATGGCGGCGAGGATGATGTCGCGGCGCGGCTTGCGGAAATGGCACTCGTCGACCACCTTGGCATAGGTGCGCTCGGAGAAATGCAGGAAACGTCCGGCAAGCAGCAGTTTCTTGCGTTCACCGGGGGAGATCTCGCCGCCGGCAAGAAGCGCATCGATCGTCGGCTCGAAATCGACCCAAGGCACCGAAAGCGGCAGCCAGCCGAGTTCCTGCGGTGCATGCACGAGGGCGACGGCCTCGTCGTCGAGCAGCCGCCCGGCCTCGTAATCCTCGAAGATCGAGCCGATTCCGACCATGCCGAAAGGCGCGCATTCGGCTGCCCGCAATGCGCCCATGCTGGCGCCGCCGGCAACGGCGACATTATGGTCGAGCGCGAAAAGAATTTCCTTGTGCCAGACGGACGGCAGATCGCCGAAATAGCCGTCGACGAGGCCGATGGCGGTGGCGCCGTCGTGAACGGCCTTCAGGATGTCACCGCAGGCGGCCGGCGGCCGGAAATCGATGCGAGGGGACATGGCTCTCGCCGCAGCGAGATCGCTGCCAAGGCTCGGGCCGACGAACAGCACCTTCATGATTGGGCTCCTCTCATGGTGTTGACCGCGCGCAGGCCGAGCTGGATGTACTGGCCGGAGATATCGACCTCCAGGCCCGGTACGATCACCCTGACGACGGAGACCGGCAGAGCCCGGTGCGCAAACGGCACGACGACGATCTGCTCAATGCCGGTTGCAGCCAGCCGGCCGGCAATCTGGCCGATGGTTTCCTGGATCGTCGCCGCGCGGCGATGACGGGGCTGGAAGGCGCGCATCCGGCCGTCGCCCTCGCAGAGTTCGACCACCTGCTGCATCGCCGCGCTCCGGTCGAGGCGCTGATAGATGCGCGGCGAAAAATCGTCGCGGCTGCCGGCAATCGCGGTCAGCCGGCTCTGCGCCGCTTCGGTGATGGCGCGCAACGCGGCGCGCACGGGATCGGGGTGGCAGCCGCAGCCGCCGCAGACATGCAACCAGCGCGCATCGACGCGGTCGGAAAGATTGCCGGGCATGATGACGGCGAGAAAAGCGGGAACGCCGATATCGGTGGTCATGTCGAGCAGCAGCAGCCGCATGCCGGCGCGCGCGATCCGATCGGTCATGATGTCGATGACCGCATCGTTGAAAGAGGCGGGGTCAATGCGGCTGTCTTTCAGCCGCTGCGGGGATTTCAGCTGGGTCAGAGCCCAGGCGTCGCGCTCCACCAGCTCGCAAAGCCCGTGCAGCACCGCTTCTGACGGCGTGTTGCCGGAGGCGAGCCCATCGCTCGACTGCTCGAAGCCCGGCGGCCTGTCGCCGCGATGATCAAGGCCGACGAGCCACCAGGGCACGAAGACGCTGCTGCCGGAAAACATGTCGAGCCCGGAGCACCAGGGAATGGGATTGCTGCCGATCTCGTCAGGCGCGCAGCGTGCGACATTGTCGAGATCGATCATCGCGGCATGTTCCGCCCGCATGTTCTCGACTGTCGCCTGCGTCAGGTCGGCGGGTGGGATTTCGGCGATCCGCGTCTCGATCGCTTCCATGGCGGCCGAGGTCATGGCGGCATCATTGTCGATACCCTTGCCCTGAAACACCGAGAGCGTATGGCTGTTCGGGCGCGTGGCGAAGGCGACGGGGATGTTCAGGACGTCAAGTGCAGTCAGCAGACCGACGCGGGTGATGCCGAATTCGCGCAGATGCGGCCGGATGGCTGCGAGTGTCTGGGCCGGCGTGACCGCGCGATCATGATAATCGCTGACGCCAGCCGATGACCGTTCGAGATCATCGGCAAGCATTTCAAGAGCATTTTCGTTTTTCTTCGAATCACGAAGATGCTCTATCTCTTTGTCTTCACGCAATTCCGGACGCAAAACCGCTGCACACTTTTGCTGGAATTGCACTGGGCCGGTGAAAGCGGACATACCGGTCTCGCCCTTAGCGGAACCTCAGCGCATGCGTCAGGCTCTCGAGCGCATTAGCGGAAACGTTGAGTTCGTCATGTTTCATGGCTGCCTTGGCGGCTGCAGAGAAGCGCAGGGACTGTGTCTGAACTGCGGCGGTTTCAGCATTCGTCTTCATGGTCCATCTCCGATTGGTCGGGCAGCGTCTTGCTGCCGTTAACCATCGGAAGGAAACATTGCCTGCGTCATTTAAGCGTTACAGGCTTCGTTAAAAGGCGACGCAATCAGGGAAGGCCGGCCAGTTGCAGGCCTTTTATCAGCGGTGCGGTAAAGGCAGGATCGCGATCGGGGACGAAATGGCGGATATCCTCGCTGCGGAAATCCGGGAAGTTTTCCAGAACCGTCCTGGCATAGTTCCCGGCCTTGACAGTATCGCCTGCCATGGCATGCGAGGCGGCCAGCAGACGCGCCGTCGCCTGTTTCGCCTTCACCGGCTCCAGCGCCTCGATCGCCTTTTCATACTCTTCGCGCATGAAGTGGATGCCGCCGAGGTTCCAGTAATAATAATCCGGCGGTAGCGGATTGAGTTTGAAGGCCGCGCGGCTGAGTTCCAGCGCCCGATCGAAATCGCCGTCATGGGAAAGCGCGTCGGCGAAATCGGCAAGGATGTCGGCATCGTTGGGATTGAGATCCTGGGCCTGCTGGAAATATTCCAGGCTTTCGTCGAAGCGGCGGCGATAAAGCGCGACGAAGCCAAGCTCGCGGTAAGCCCGGCCGCTATTGGGGTCGGACTGCTGCGCCAACCGCGCAGCGCCGTTCGCCTCATCGAGCAGTTCCTTGTCCCGCATGCCGCGGATCAGCCATTCCATGCCGAGCGCGCGCGACACGCCGGCATGGGCGGCCGAGAAATGCTCATAACGGTTGAGCGATGATTTGAACCATTTGCGCGCCTGGCGCAGATGCTGCAGGTCGGTCTGGGCGATCAGCCGCTTGCCTTCCAGGTAAAGACGATAGGCAGAGGCCGGCGCGTCGCCGATCGGCATCGCCAGTTCGTGGCGCTCGATCGTGTCGGCGAGCGAGGAGACGATCCGCCGCGTCAGATGCGCGAAGGATTCGCTGATCTTCTGCATGACCAGCGGCAGTTCCAGTGCCCAGATCACCTCCGATGTCGTCGTGCGCGTCAGCCGGCAGGTGGCAAAGACATCCTCGTCGCGGCCCTGAATGGTGACGTAGACCGCATAGTCGAAGCTGAGGTCGAGCGGGCCGGGCACGGCACGCGAGGGATCGATCGAGCGGCTGAGGATCTCCAGGCTGGTATGCGCGGCAATCACCTTGAAGCCGCGCTGCTGGCTGAGGCCGATGGTGACGTCTTCGAGAAGCGCCCGGCCGACGCGCTCCATCAGCGGATCGGTGAAGATGCTTTCCGGCGGCAGGATGATGATGCGCGGCTGGCCGAGCAGATCGGCCGATATGCCTAATACCGACGAGCGCTCCGGCGCGGCAACTTGTGCTGCCGGGATCAGGCCGAGTTCGCGGGCAAGCGCTGTGGTGCTTTCCTCCGGCTCGGTGTCGAAGTCGTCCTTCAGCTGGCTCTTGCACTTCAAATAAGCCTGACGGGCCGCGGCCGGATCGCTCAGCCTGACATGGGTGCGCATCAGGGCGCGATAGGCCGTCTCATTGGCAGGGTCGAGCTGCAGCAGACGCCGGGCCAGCGTGATCAGCTCTTCATCGGATCTGTCCTCCGATGTTTCGATCAGCCGGGTGAGATGGGCCGAGCGCAATTCGTCGATACGCTGGCGCTCGAACGTCAGCCAGTCCTCGGCGCCCTGTGTCGGCGATTTGGCGCCTTCGAGCAAATCGCCGTTCAGCATATCGCTGTCTTCGGGGGCGAGCGGCCCTTTCCGCTTCAGGATATGGATATCGACCTCCCAGCCGTCGGCAAGCCCGATATGGGTTCGGGTCGCGGCAAGCAGCGGCGGAAGGCCGGCGGGAATGCTCTGTTCGATGCGCGCCAAGAGCTGGCGCAGGCTGCCTGCCCGCTTTTCCGGCAGCTCCGATTGCCAGAGCTGACGCCGGACGGTTTCGCGATCGAGTTCGAGATCGGCTTCGGCGGCGAGCATGGCGAGGAGAAAATAAGACTTCTCCGGCAAGGGGAGTTCCTTCCCCGCCGCCAGCAATCTTGGTCTTCCGAGCAGGCAGAGCCTGTTCGTCGACATCTGCCCGGATGTCCGTTGCATCTCGGTTCTCACCCCTGAAGCCAAGGCGCGCAAACGCACCGGCCAATCAAAAGCATGTTAGAGCCATAATAGCCCGGCGCATAGCGGCTCTGCTATAAAAAAGAAGAATTTTCATCGAATATTTGCATAATCGCGCGTCACTCGCGGAAGGAATGCTTGATCAACACTGTCATCAGGATACGGTTTGCGTTCCTTGGCGGCAGGTTATTTGGCGACGGTCCGTATCACGGGCTGTTCTCGACCGAATTGCAGCCGCCTATAGTCCGAGCCCCTTGATGTGCTCGATCGAACGCCGGGCGAAGCGGCGCCAGTCGGCCGGATTGTCATGTTCGGTGACGATATGCTCAGCCTTCGTCCGGCGAAATAGCGGCACGAGCATTTCCCAGTCGATGATGCCGTCGCCGGTGGCCGTCCAGCCGTCCTCTTCGACATCGTAAACTTGACGATCGCAAGGCAATTCTAGGCTGGCCGCGCCCGGCGGTACATGCCCGAGCGATTTGCGCCCACAGGATGGGAATTCTCTGCCCGATTGTTCAAGCCCTTGTGACAGCGATGTTCAACACCGGGCATGATCTCACGCTTTGCAGCTTCGATGGTCAAATAACGGACATCGGGACTGAAAAGAAAAGGGGACCGGCAGGCTTCGCCGGTCCCCTTTTTTTCCTAGAGAGCGGCTCAAGCGGTCTGGAAATCTGTGAGCATGCTGTAAGAGGGCAATGTCCTGTTGGCGAAGATCCCCTTGCGGAGGAGGACGCGGTCGGAGTGCGGACGGGCGATAACCTGGTCGAGGCTCCAGGCTTCCAGGATCATCAGGTTTGCCGGACGATCGACGCCGATCGTACCGGCGTCGATGCCCATGATGCCAGCGGGTGCGCGGCCGGCAAGAGCGGGCGCATCCGCGTAAGGATGGTCGAGATGCAGGATGCGCACCGCTTGCCGCCAGGTGTCCAGCATGTCGTGATCGCCATAGGCAAAGAACGGATCGCGGCAATTGTCGCCGGCCGCGGCGACCGGAATGCCAGCCGCCTGCAATTCCAGCACGGGCGTGACCCCGCGCCAGCGCGGCGTGCGGCCGTCTTCGCGATCCTGGAGATACATGTTGACGGTTGGCAGCGTGATGATCGACAGGCCGGCATCGGCGATCAGCGCGATCGTGTCGCGCAATTCTTGCTCGCCCAGAAGCGCAAGCGAACAGCAGTGGCCACACGTCACGCGCCCCTCGTAACCGTGGCGGATGGCGGCACGCGCCACATGCGGCAGGGCATCGGCCTGTGCCGCCTCGTCGACATGTAGATCGATATCGAGTTCCCGCTCCTTCGCCAGCGCAAACAACCGGTCGAGCAGCAGGTCGATATCGTCGAGGCCTGACCCATGGGTGCCCCCGGAGGCGCGGGTGACGCCGCCGAGCAAGCCGCCGTGGACGGCAACGATATCGGCAAGGCGGGCGCCATAGTCGTCGCGATAGGCATCGAGCGGCACGAGGCCGGCAGCCTGCAAGGTGATGCAGCCTTTCCAGCGTTCGCGCATTTCGGCAAACGCGCTCCAGGTGATTTCCGCCTGCCCCTCGTGACTGTCGAGATGGGTGCGGATAGCGGCCACGCCATGGGCGTCGGCCGTTGCAAGACCGAATTCCATCCGTCGCAGGAGGTCGTCGGCATTCCAGTGGGCAAGGCGGTCCGCCGTCGTCGCGGCGCGCGCGCCGGGATGCGTGCCGCCGGAATCGGGCGCACGTCCCATGGTGTGGCCCTTGTCGAGATGGGCGTGCGCGTCGATCAGAAGCGGCCAGACATGGCGGCCGTCGAGCGCGACTGTATCTTCGCCACCATCGGCAAGGGCCGGCGTTATCGCAGCGATCCTGCCGTTCTCGACCAGAATATCCACGAGGGTGGAACCGTCCCGGTCCACCTCCGCACCACCAGGCGCGTCATCTGCAAGCAGCGCGACCGGGACGCGCGCCTTCGCAAGACGAATGCGCTCCGGTCTCGCCAGACGGGCGGCAAGGCTGGGAAACAGGGACAGATCGTTCATGGGGGGTCTCTATTGGATGGGTTGCCGAGCGGTCAGTTCTCGTCGAACGAGGCGAGCAGACGCTCCTGCGCGAATTGCATGAAATGGCTGCCGGCGGGCGAAAGCGAGCCGCGGGCGCGGTGGAGGATATTGAGCCGTTGTAGCGAGCCGGTTCCCGTCAGCGGAATGAAGACCAGGTCGCCAGTCGCCATTTCGCGGTCGACGTCGAGCCGGTTGAGGAAGGTGATGTGAGGCGTTGTCCGGGCAAGGCGCTTCATCAGTTCCATCGAATTGGTCTCGACGACGGGAACAAGGGTGGCGCGCGCCGGGGCAGTCGCCTCGACGACCTCGCGCAGCGACAGCGATCGATCCGCCAGAACCAGCGGATAGAGCAGGCAATCGGACATGCGCACGGTCTTGCGGTTTGCGAGGGGATGGGCGGGCGCGACGACGGCTCCCAGCGCATGGCGAAACTCGGCGGCGCGTTGCAGCCGGCTATCGTCCGGCAGGTTGTAGGCAATGGCGAGATCGGCCTGGCCGAGCGCAACCATCTCCGCAACAGTCGTCCGGTCGCCGACCATGATCCGCAGGCTGACCTGCGGATGTTTTTCTCGGTAAGCGGCAACGATCTCGGCAATCCGGCCCGCAGCGAGCGTTGCCATGGTCGCCAGCACCACCTCGCCGCGATTGAGCCCCTTGAGGGACTGGATCTGCGCTCGCATCCGCTGATGCGCCTGCAGTGTCTCGCGAATGTGCTGGATGAGGATCTCGCCGGAACTCGTGAGTTTCAGGCCGCGCGGCAGGCGCTCGAAAATGGGTGCCTGCAGCTCTTCCTCAAGCTCCAGGATATAGCGGTTCACCGCAGAAGCGGCGACATGCAATGTCTTTGCCGCCTTGCGGATGGAGCCCTGTCGGGCCACCTCGTCGATATAACGCAGCGCGCGTCCATGAAGCATGATGGGTCCGTTGCCTGACGGGAGTCGGATTGACTGTTCCACGATGTCACCGCAACGGACCATCTACAACGTCACTTCTTGGCGAAATTGGCGTTGATGCGCCGGGTCAGGTATTCGCCGGCGGTGATCGCCTCGTATTTGCCGAGCGGACCCTCAATGACGGCATCGCGGTTTGCCTGGCAGAAGAACGGCAGGGACAGCCGGCGGCCCATATACTCATTCTCGCGCGGCATACGCACCCGGTGCAGCGTCGACTGCAGCTGGTCGTCCGACCAGCGCATCAGCATGTCGCCGATGTTGCAGGTGATGTAGCCCTTGCGCGGCGGAACATCCGTCCATTCCTTCAGGGCTGCATCCTTGCCCGGGCACACCTGGAGCCCGCCTTCGCCCTCCTTCTGGTGAAGGATGGTCAAGCAATCGAAGTCCGAATGCGCGCCGGCACGCCACGCCGTGAAGTCTTCCGGCTTGGCGCCTTCCATCGACATGTAGTGGATGAGGCGCAGCGTCGATTGATACTGGTCTGAAGACGGGTCATGCGCCTTGGTGAAGAAATCCTCGGCAAAGCCCATCTTCAGCGCGAAGCAGGAGAGGATGCGCATGCCGAGTTCCCAGTTCTGGCGCTCGAAGCGGAGCATCTTTTCCCGGAAGCCCGGAAGATCGTCTTCGCTCGGCCACAGGTTGAGGCGGATCATGTCCGGCCGGGTGAGCTGGAAGCTCTCCTTGTTATCCGGCGTACCGGTGGAAGGGCGGACCTGCGCCTTGAATTCCCAGCCGGCATTGATGCCTTTCGGCATCGGGGTTCTCGCCTTAACCTCCGCCGGCAGTTCGAAGAATGTCCAGGCGGTGTCGAAGGCCGCGTCAATATCGTCCTGAGCGATGCCGTGATTGTAGACCTGGAAGAAACCGATATCGACCGAGGCCTGCCAGAGTGCATCGGCGATCTCGTGCTTGCGGTTGTCGAAGTCAGAAAGGTCGATGACGGGGATCTCCCGGTCAACGGTCGTGCCCATGCCGCCGATGGTCGCTTCCTTGGCGAGTTCCGCGAGGGTGTCTGTCTGGATATTCATACTATTCTCCTTACGTGAATGCCGGCGAACCGGCGGTTGAGGAGCAATGTCCGGGCAGGGCCCGACTGCTTCTACTCCGGATGGGTTCAGCCGTTTTTTGGCAGGCTCCAGGGAAAGAGGAGCTTCTGCGTCAGGACCACGGCCTGAAACAGCAAGAGCGACATAGCGGCGAGCACCAGCAAGCCGGCCCAGGCCTGTGGCAGCTTGAACAGGGAGGTCGACAGCTGGATGAAATAGCCGACGCCGGCTTCGGATGCGCAGAACTCCGCAACCACGGCGCCGATGACGGCAAGCGTGATCGAGATTTTCAGCGCCGAGAAGATGTAGGGCACCGCAAACGGCAGGCGTATCTGGGTGATCTCGCGGAAGCCCGAGGCGCGCAGACTTCGCGACAGCTCGATCAGCTCCGGCGGGGTTGCCGCAAGGCCCGTTGCGGTAGAGACGACGAGCGGAAAGAAGGTGATGAGACAGGTGATAACGATGCGTGGCGCATCGCCGGCCCCGAGCACGACGATGATGATCGGCGCAATCGCCACCACCGGCGTCGACTGCACGACGACGAGCAGCGGATAGAGCGTTCGCGACAGGAATGGCGAGCGCATCATGACCACCGCGAGCGGAATGGCGATAACGATGGACGTCGCATAACCGATCAGCGCCACCCGCAACGTCGCGGCGATGTGACCCATCCAGCGCTCGAAGCCGATGGAGGAGAACGAGCCGAGGATCGCGCTTGGCGGCGGCAGCAGATAGGTCGGGATCGACAGGAGCCGCGCTGCCGCTTCCCATAGCAGCACCGTGCCGATCAGGGCCGCGGCGGTTGTGATGCCCGGCAACGCCAGCACCTGCTTGAGGAGCGCGACCGGTGTCCGGCTCTGCATGGCCTCACGCCGCGTGACGGGTGAGGAGGAGATCGCGGAGGTAATCGGAGAGGTCATGGATCACCTTGTCCTTTGCAGTTTCAGGGCCGCGTGGCCGGCCGACGGGAACGGTGACTTCGGTCAGGATCGAGCCCGGCCGTCCGGTCATCACCAAAACGCGGTCGGATAGAAGCGCCGCCTCGCTGACGGAGTGGGTGATGAAGACCACGGTCTTCGGACGTTCGGAAAAGATGCGCAGCAGATCGAAGCCCATCACCTCGCGCGTCAGGGCATCCAGCGCCGAGAAGGGTTCGTCCATCAGCAGGATATCCGGGTCCATGAGCAGCGCACGGGCGATGCCGACACGCTGCTGCATGCCGCCGGACAGTTCGTCAGGCAGGCGTTTCTCGAAGCCGGCAAGCCCGACCATGCTCAGCAATTCACCCGCCCGCCCGCGCTCCTCTGCCGTTACCCTGCCGGTCTTGTGGCGGGCGGGAAACACGACATTGTCTTCGACAGTCGCCCACGGAAGCAGCGTCGGCCTCTGGAAGACGATCCCGATGTCGTCACGCGGGGCCGTCACGGGCAGACCGAAGACGTCTACCGAGCCGGACGTCGGCTTCAACAGGCCGGCGATCATGCGCAGCAGGGTCGATTTCCCGCAGCCCGAAGGGCCGAGGATCGAGACAAACTCATGCCGGGCCACATCGAAACTGACGTCGCGCAGGGCTTCCGTGCGCCCGGACCGGGTTTCGAAAACCTGTCCCAGCCTGTCGAAGCGGATAGCGGGCATCGCCATGGCGGTTACTCGGTTACGGCGAAGGTGCGGTTGACCACGGTTTCCGGATCGAGCTTGGCCGGATCGATGTTCTGCGCTTCAGAGACACGGCGCCAGGTTTCGGCGAGGCGGGCGGCTTCGAAGACGCCGAGGCCGTCCTTCTCCGTCACCTCGTTGAAGATCAACGGCAGCGTGTCCTTGAGCGAACCCTGGACATCTTCCGAGCCGAGTTCCGGTACGGTGGCGGTGACAGCAGCGGCAGCCTTCTCCGGATTCTCCTTGGCGAACTCGACGGATTTCTTGTAGGCGGCGATAAAGCGGGCGGCGACCTGCGGACGCTTGGCGAGGAAATCGTCGCTGGCGATGAGAGATGCGGAATAAAGCTCGAGCCCGGCTGCCGACCATGGCAGGGCAACGATCTCCTTGCCAGCTTCCTTGCCTTGGTTGCTGTAACGCGTCAGGTCGGTCATCCAGGCGATGATGCCGTCGGCATTGCCGGTCATCAGCATCGGGCCGAGTGCGCCGGGATCGGCCTTGATGAGCTTGATATCCGCCATGTCGATGCCGGCATCCTTGAGGACCAGCGGCAGGTAGACATTTGACGACGTGAAGGGCGACGTCGCGATCGTCTTGCCCTTGACGTCAGCGACGCTTGCGATCGAACCGCCCTTGGCGACGTAGAAGGCATGCGGCCCCTTGTTGAATAGCGACATGACGGCGGTCACCTTCACGCCTTCATTGGCGCGGGCGGCCATCAGGGCGCCGATATCGGAAATACCGATATCGGAGGACGCGGAGGCAAGGCGCGAGATGGCGTCGGTCGAGCCGCGACCGGAGGCGATCTCCACCTCAAGGCCGGCGTCTGAACAGAAACCTTCCTGAATGCAGACGTAGATCGGCGCCTTGTCGCCACCCGGCAGCCAATCGAGCTGAAAGATCACCTTGTCGGCGGCGGAGGCGGCGCCGGCAGAAAGGGTTGCGGCAAGTGCATAGAAGGCAAGCTTGATGCGGGACATGGGTCGACCTTTCGCAATTGGTGTTCGGTTTTTAAGGACGGATAGTGATTGGCGACGCGCTCCTGGTCGAAGCCATCCGCGACAAGCCTGGCAATTGCGCAATCGCGTTTTTCAGGACGCTTGCTGCGCAGGCATGCAAAGCAACGCTGCGCGCCAAGGTGATCAGCTCCAGCGTCGATCTCTGCGGATGTCGGGGCGAAATGACTGGTTTTTCCCTGCATTTGGACATCTCCTCGACAGATTTACCCGTCGAGCAATGTCCAGAACCGAGGCTCAGACCGCTTCTACTCGCAGGTCTTTTGTCTCATGAATATCCGGCGTTCTGCAAGATTTTAAACGCTTCAATTCTTCTGCTGAAAAAACAGGCGAAATTGACGGAATTGAGGTTGAAGTGAACAGGATCTTCAGCAAGGTGATTGAAATAAAAGGAGAAACTCCTCTGCAATCGAGTGGCCGGCGGCTGAAGAAATAAGCGTTCTAATATTTAGAGCGCTTAGCTCGTAATTTTCTTGTCGCACCTTCAGCTTCCATCTGCATTTTCCGGAGCATTTTTCTGGTGATCGACCCACATCTGGACGGTTCCAATGGCGCGCGCCGCGAGTGATGATCGCCGACAAGCTTCGATCCTGCGACGCTGCAAAGCGTGAGATTATGCCCGGTGTTGACCATCGCTGTCACAAGGCTTGAATAATCGGGTCGATGGCGGCTGCGGACGTTATGCCTATTACGACGGTGCCCCGCCGAAGCGGGCCTAGGGATCACAGAACCTGTGCGATCCGTTTTGGGCTTGCGTCCGTTGCGATCGCGGCTTCGAGGAAATCGAGCCCAATGTCCAGCACCGGCGCGCTGTGCGTCAGCCAGCCGACCGAAATGAGGTCGACGCCGGAAGCGGCGATCGCGGCGGCTGTTGCCGGCGTGACCCGGCCGGAGGCCTCGGTGAGGGCCCGGCCGGCGACGATGGCGACGGCTTGGCGCAACTGATCCGGCGTCATGTTGTCGAGCAGCACGGCATCGACGCCGGTCTCCATCGCTTCGCGCAACTGATCGAGTCTGTCCACTTCGACCTCGATCTTCACCAGATGACCGATGCCGGCGCGCGCCCGGCGGATCGCCTCAGCGACGCCGCCTGATATGGCGACGTGATTATCCTTGATCAGCACCGCATCGTGGAGCGCGAAACGGTGGTTCATACCGCCGCCGGCTCGCACCGCATACTTCTCCAGCGCCCTCAGTCCCGGCGTCGTCTTGCGCGTGCAGGCGACGGCGGCTTTGCTGCCGCGGATCGCGGCGGCAATCTCCGCCGTCACGGTGGCGATGCCGGAGAGATGGCCGAGGAAATTCAGCGCGGTGCGCTCGGCGGTCAAGAGGCCGCGCGACGGACCTTCGATGGTGGCGATCACGTCACCCGGCTTGACCGCGTCACCATCCTGGAGATGGCGGCGCATGACGATCTCCGGATCGACGAGGGAAAAGGCAAGTTCGGCCGCATCGAGGCCGGCGATCACGCCCGGCTGGCGGGCGGCCATGACCACCGTCGAGCGGTGATCGTGAGGGATGACAGAGCCCGAAGTGATATCGCCGGCAAGACCGAGATCTTCGAGCAGGGCTGCCCGCACCAGAGGTTCGACGATCAGGCGCGGAAGCGGAACGAGGCTCATCTCAGGCACTCCTGGCAAGGGCGTAGGGCGGGGCAAGGACATAGGGTGGGGCAAGAGCATAGGGCTGTGTGGCGCCGGCGATCTCCAGCACTTGGGAAAGGCGCATCTGCCGCCGGTTGGCCTGGGCAAGCTTCAGCGGAAAATCGGTGCGGGCATGGGCACCGAGCGATTCCATCCGCAGGCTGGCAAAGACGGCGATCGAGAGCGCCACGATACCAGGATCGGCGGCAGGGCCGTCACCTTCGGCAACCGGCAGCAATGCGGCGATCGCCGTCTCTAGGGCATCGGCATTGCGCAAGACGCCGAGATGACGCGAGACGATCGGCCGGACGAGTGATGCATCGGCCGGCGCCGGCAGCCTCTCGGCGATGATGGCGTCGTCAGGGCCTGCCGGCATGGCCGAGATGTCGCGTGCCGTCCGCATGCCCATGACAGCTGCTTCCAGCAACGAATTGCTGGCAAGCCGGTTGGCGCCGTGCAGGCCGGTCGAGGCCGCTTCGCCTGCGGCCCAGAGGCCGGGCACCGAGCTGCGGCCGTTTGCATCCGTGGCAACGCCGCCCATGTGATAGTGAACGGCGGGTCGCACGGGAATGAGGTCTTTCGCCGGATCGATGCCGGCCTCGCCGCAAAGGGCTGAGATGACGGGAAAGCGCGCGGCAAAGCGGCTGCCGAGCGCATCGCGGGCATCGAGGAAGACCCTGCCGCCGCGGGCGATTTCGGCGCTGATCGCCCGCGCCACCACGTCGCGCGGCGCAAGCTCGGCGCCTGGTATGCGGGCCATGAACCGGTCGCCGCGTTCGTTGACGAGCAAAGCCCCCTCGCCGCGCACCGCCTCGCTGACCAGCGCCAGTGGCCGGCGACGTGAATCCAGCGCGGTCGGATGGAACTGGACGAATTCCATATCGGCGAGCGCGGCACCGGCCCTTGCTGCGAGCGCGATCCCCTGGCCGAAATTGCCCATCGGATTGGTGGTGGCGTCGTAAAGCCCGCCGATACCGCCGGTGGCAAGCACCACCCTTGAAGTCGGCAGAATGGCGGCACCATTCGGGGTCGCGCAGAGCAGGCCGGCGACACGCTCGCCATCCATCAGAATCCGCCGCGCCTCGAAGCCTTCGAGCACCGATATGGCAGGCGTTTGCGCGACTGCCCGCACCAGCGCGGCGACGATCGCCGCACCCGAGCCGTCGCCTTCGGCATGGACGATACGACGACGGCTGTGCGCGGCCTCCAGCCCGAGCGACAGTTCGCCCGCAGCATTGCGGTCGAAATGCACGCCGGCTCGCTGCAACGCGGCGATCGCCGCCGGTGCTTCGGCAATGATGCCGGCGGCAATTATGGGATCGCAGAGGCCGTCGCCGGCGCTGAGCGTATCGGCCAGATGTAGCGCCGCGCTGTCGTCGGCGCCCATGCCGGCGGCGATGCCGCCCTGCGCCCAGACACTCGACGTTTCTGCGCCGAGGGCGGCGCGGGTGACGATGACGCAGCGTTCGGGTGCGAGGGTCAGCGCGGTCATCAGCCCCGCAAGGCCGCTGCCGACGATCACCGTGCGTCCAGTGAGATGCCCTAGAATCTCGGTCATATCGCCAGCATCCTTTCGACGGCACGGCGCGCAGCCACCGCAATTGCCGGATCGACGGTCACTTCGTGGCGGTTTTCCTCGAGGGCCGCGCGGATATTGGCCAGCGTGATCCGCTTCATATGCGGGCAGAGATTGCAGGGGCGAATGAATTCGACGTCGGGGTGGTGCACGGCGACATTGTCGCTCATCGAGCATTCGGTGAGCAGCACGACACGTGCCGGCTTCTGCCTGCCGACATAATCCGACATCACGGCGGTAGAGCCGGCGAAATCGGCTTCCGCCACCACCTCGGGCGGGCACTCCGGATGGGCGAGAACGGTCACGCCGGGATGGTTTTCGCGCAGTTGGCGCACATCCTCGGCGGTGAAGAGTTCATGCACCTCGCAATGACCATGCCAGGCGATGATCTCGACATCCGTTTCGCGGGCGACGTTGCGGGCCAGATATTCGTCCGGGATCATCAGCACCTTCGGCACGCCGAGCGATTCCACCACCTGTTTGGCATTGCCCGAGGTGCAGCAGATGTCGGAGGCAGCCTTCACTGCGGCCGAGGTGTTGACGTAGGTGACGATCGGCACGCCGGGATGGGCCTGGCGCAGCAGGGCAATATCCTCGGGCGTGATCGAATCCGCCAGCGAACAGCCGGCGCCGAGATCGGGGATCAGTACGGTTTTCTCCGGGTTCAGGAGCTTGGCAGTCTCGGCCATGAAATGCACGCCGGCCAGCACGATGACATCAGCATCGACCTCGATCGCCTTGCGGGCGAGCGCCAGGCTGTCGCCGACGATATCGGCTACCCCGTGGAAGATCTCCGGCGTCTGGTAGTTATGCGCAAGAATGACGGCGTTGCGGCGGCGCTTGAGCTCGAGGATGGCGTCGACGTCATTTTCGAACGTCATCCATTCGGCTTTGGGAATGACGCGGCTGACGCGCTCGTAGAGCGAGGATGCGGAAACAGGATAATTCATGACCGGCTCCTAATTATGCTCTATCTGAGCATATCATAGGCAAAGAGATATTCTCACGATGAGCATATGTCAATTGCGGGAGAGCGGTAATTTCGTGCCTGCCAGCGCCCGTTCTTCGAGCACCGTGTGGCGGAAGCGGAAGAGCTTGGCCGGCCGGCCGCCGGTTTCGCTTTCGGTGCCGCCGGTTTCCTCGACCAGTTCCTGCTGTTCGATCAGCCGGCGGAAATTCTGCTTGTGCAGTGTCAGTCCCGCCAAGGCCTCGATGGTGCGCTGCAGTCTCAGCAGCGTGAAACTCTCCGGCATCAGTTCGAAGACGACGGGGCGGTATTTGATCTTGGCGCGCAGCCGGGCGATCCCGGTCGCCAGAATGCGGCGGTGATCGGCAAACATCGCCCGGCCGAGATTGGCCTCGGCGGCGCATCCGGCTTCGGCGACGAGTCCTGCTTCATAGAGTAGTTCATAGCGCTGCAGCGCCAGATCCTCGTTCCAGCCGCCGCCGTCGAGGCCGAAGGTAAAGTCCGCCCGGCGATGGCGGTGGTCGCGCCTTGCCGGATCGGCATCGGCCCAGGCTTTCAGACGCGCCATGATCTCGTCAAGCACTGTCGGCCGGCCCTGCCGATGGTCTTCCCAGGGAAAATATTCGTACCAGCCGTGCCATCCCGGCCGGCCGGCACCGGACTGTTCGTTGACGAGGCCGAGATAGCTGATCGAGATCGTCCGCCCGCCCGGGATGTCGTTGTTCCGGTCGCGGTCGGCGAAGGTATAGAGCTGTTCGAGATAACCGACGGGGTGCTCCGTCTGCTCCTGCACCCATTCGCGCAGGCCCGATTGCAGGGTGCGATGGCCCATTTCGAAGGGGCCCGACGGCAGCGCATTGCCGGAGCGGATCGTCATCACGCGCGGCTCGTCCCCCGTCACCGCGACGAGCACCGCAATCAATTCCGCATGCGCAAAGCCGATCGTCACAGGGGGCCGAATACTCCGTTCCGAATGGGTCGAACGGATCATTCCTGACACAGGCCGGGACGGAAGCCAATGGAAAGGAAGCGCCTTTGCGGCGCTTCCCACATCATCGAGACAAGAGAGCGCGTTTGCCCTTAGCTATTGCCCGTCTCACTTCTCAGCCGGTCCAGGAAAACCTTCAGCTCCGCCTCGTCGATGCCGACGTTGTGGCGCTTTTCCGGATAGGCGCCGGTCCGGACATCCTCGGCGAACTCCGTGAAGGCGGCGATGCGTTCGCGCTGCAGCCGATCGTGTTCGGCGGCGAAATTGCGATAGACCTTGGCATGGCGGGGATAGTGATCACGATTGGCGCCGAGCACGTCGTCGGCGAAGAGATATTGGGCGTCGCAGCCGCTGCCGGCGCCCATGGAGATCATCAGCATCGAGGTGTTGCTGCTGATGGCGGCAGCGACATCGCCCGGCACGACTTCGATTTCGGCGGCGAAGGCGCCGGCCTCTTCCAGGGCCTTGGTCTGCCGCCAGATCTCGGCCGCACTTGCCGCCGTCTTGCCGACGGCGCGGAAGCCGCCGGTCCAGGTCGCCTTGGACGGGATCAGCCCGAGATGGCCGCAGACGGGGATGCCCTCGTCGCGCATGCGCCGGATCGTCTGCAGGCTGGCGGCGCAATAGACCGCATCGCCGCCGGCCTTCAGCGCGGCAAAGGCGGCGCGCAGATAGTCCTCGGCCGAGACATGGTCGCCATATTCGAGGCCCGGAATGGCAAAGGGCGTCGGGGCGATCTCACGAAAGACCGGGCCGAGCAGCGAGGGTGGCACCGAGACGATGTCGATGCCCGCCTTTTCGGCCGCTTCCGCCTCCTCCAGCGAGGTGACGCGCAGCATGGTGAGCTGGCGCTTGCCCTTTTCCGCAAGCAGATCGGCGACGGTCGCGCGTCTATGTTTCTTCATCGTCAATTCCTTTGAAAATATCGGGTGAATATATCGGCCGGCTCAGGCGGCCAGCAGGGATTTCAGTTTGATGTCGTTGGCTGCGAGCGCTGCCGGATCGGGATGGGCGCGCGCGGCGATCAGCATTTCGGCGAGGCGGATGTCGCGTGCCACCGCATTGCCCGGCCCGATGCCGCTTGCGGCGATCAATCGGCCATCGGCATCGAGATGAAAGAGAATGAAGGCGCCTGCGCCGAGGTCGCGGCGCTGATGCGTGGCAGCCCCTTCGGCAAGGCCCGCAATCTGCAGCGTCATGTCGTATTGATCCGACCAGAACCATGGCACGGATGAAACGGCTTCCTCGAGACCGAGCATGTTGGCCGCGGCCAATGTGCCCTGCTCCTGGGCGCTACGCCAGGATTCGAGCCGCACTCGCCGGCCGCCATAGATCGACAGCGGGAAGGAGCAGCAGTCGCCGGCGGCAAAAACATCCGGTGCCGAGGTCTGGAGATATGCGTCGACGGCAATGCCATTGTCGATCGTGAGCCCCGCCCTTTCGGCGATCTCGACATTCGGCCGCGCGCCGATGCCGACCAGGACGAGATCGGCTGTTATCGCCTCGTCGGTCGACAGTCTGATCAGCGCCTTGCCGCGTTCCACGGTCAGCGCCTCGATCGAGACGCCGCAGCGGATCTCGACGCCTTCCGCGCGGTGGCGCTCGGTCAGGAGATGAGCGATCTCTTCCGGCACGCCGCGCTTCAGCACGCGTTCCAGCCCCTCGATCACGGTGACCTCGGCGCCGAGCAGCCGTGCGGTCGCTGCAAGTTCCAGCCCGATGAAGCCGCCGCCGATGATGGCAATATGCCGCCCCGGCTTCATGACATCGCGCAGTGCCGTTGCATCGTGATGCGTCCGCAGCGAGCGAATATGGGCGCTGCCCTCCGGCGCGCCGGGGAAAGAACGCGCGGCGGCACCCGTCGCCAGCAGAAGCTTGTCATAAGAAAGCGTCGTCCCTTGGGAAAGCGTGACGGTCTTGGATGTCGTGTCGACATCCCTGGCTTCCAGGCCGGTCAGCAGCCGGATGCCGCTTTCGGCATATTTTTCCACCGTAGCAATGAATTTCGGAGCGTTTGCATCGGCGGAACCCGCTTTCGAAAGCGGCGGGCGTTCATAGGGATGAAGAGCTTCGGCTCCAACAAGCGTGATCTCGCCGTCAAAACCCTTTTCCCGCAATGCGAATGCGGCGCGCGCCCCGCATTCGCCTGCGCCCAGGATAACGAAATGAGCCACAGCAGCCTCCCTCAGACCGAGATGAAGACGGTGCCGCCTTCGACCTTGACGGGATAGGTCTTGAGATTGACGCAGACCGGTGCGCCCTTGGCTTCGCCCGTCTTATAGTTGAAGCGGCCATTATGTTTCGGACACTCGATGATCTCATCCATGACAAGCCCGTCGGCGAGATGGATATGTTCATGCGTGCAGAGCCCGTCGGTCGCGAAGAATTCGTCATCGGGGCTGCGGTAGACCGCGAAGGTGCGCCCACCATGATCGAAGCGGATGACATCCTCTTCGTCGATCTCGTCCTTGCCGCAGACTTCGATCCAGTTTCCGCTCATCTTGTCCTCCCTCGATTGTGATTATTGCGCGGCCGGAGCCAGCTCGTTGTGGAATTCTTCGCGATAGGGCCTCGCGGTGGCCGGCAGTTCGCGCTTCAGAAAATAATCCTCGTTGCGCAGCTGGCGCAGGAAGGCCGGGATCATCTCGCGGTAGCCGGACCAGATCGACGCGTTCGGCGCCGGCAGGTCGTGCTGGATCATCGCGTGCAGCCTGGGCAGCGCGTGATAGGGCACCATCGGGAACATGTGATGTTCGACGTGGTAGTTCATGTTCCAGTAGATGAAGCGGCTGATCGGGTTCATATAGACCGTGCGGCTGTTCAGCCGGTGGTCGATGACATTGTCGGCCAGGCCGCCATGCTGCAGCAACCCGGTCAGCACATGGTGCCAGGCGCCGTAGAGGCGCGGCAGGCCGATCAGCATCAGCGGCAGGATCGAACCCATGGAGATCGCCACGGCGATCGTCGCGATATAGATCGCCAGCCAGATGCGGGCGAAACGGATTGCCTTCGGCTGCTCCATTTCGGGAATGAAGGTCTTTTCCGCCGCGCTGACGCCGCCGAAGGCATTGCGCAGCATGTCGACGATCGCATGCCAGGCGTCGAGAATGCCGAAGAAATTGAGCACCAGCCGGAAGAGATCGGGCGGCCGCATGACGGCGATCTCGGGATCGCGGCCGACGATGACGGTATCGGTGTGATGGCGCGCATGGCTCCAGCGCCAGGTCACCGGATTGCGCATGATCATGAAGCAGGCGATCTGGTAGACGGCATCGTTCATCCAGCGCGTCTTGAAGGCGGTGCCGTGACCGCATTCATGCCAGCGGCTGTCGGAGGCCGAGCCGTAGAGCACGCCATAGGCGAGGAAGAAGGGCAGCGCGATCCACGAGCCCCAGAAATACATGCCGAGCCCGGCCAAGACCAGCATGCTGCCGAGCCAGATGACGGTGTCTCGGATCGCCGGCGCATCGGAGCGCTGCATCAGCGCCTTCATCTCCTTGCGCGGAATATCGGTGTGATACCATTCGGCTGCCGCCAGCCCCGTCTCGACGGCGGCGCGGCCGCTTTCGCCGAGCAGGTCGTAATCACGCTTCTTTGTCTCGGTCGCCATCATCCGCCTCCCGTTATGCCGTTGCCGACAGAATAGGTTGACTTCGGGAGAGGCTCAATGCAGGCTTGATGCAATCTATCAAAAACCATCATGAATTGCTCGCATTCATGATCGAATCCATCAGGAACGCCATGCGTCGTCCCACCATATCCGATCTTGCCCGCGCCTCCGGCGTCAGTGTCGCCACCGTCGACCGGGTTCTCAATGCCCGCCACCGCGTGCGGGAGGAAACGGCGCGACGGGTCTATGACGCGGCGCAGGAGATCGGCTATCATGCCGTCGGCCTGATCAGACAGCGCGTCTTCGAGGATCTGCCGCAATATAAGCTGGCCTTCCTGCTGCAGAAACCGACGCAGTCTTTCTATCAGAGCTTCGTGCGCGAGATCGAAACCGCAGCGCGTCTGGTGACCAACGCGCGCATCCAGACGCAGATCGACTTTCCCTCAGCCGCGACGCCGGCGGCGATCGTCGAGAAGATCAAGACGCTCGGTGCCCGCAATCAGGCCGTTGCTCTCGTCGGCCCGGATTATCCGGCGGTGACAACGGCGGTCGAGGAGCTGAAGGAGCGCGGCATTCCGGTCTTCTCGCTGCTCTCCGATCTCGCCACCGGCGTGCGTGACGCCTATGTCGGCGTCAACAATCGCAAGGTCGGGCGCACTGCTGCCTGGATGGTTGCGCGAACGGCGAAGAAGCCCGGCAAGGTCGCCTGTTTCGTCGGCAGCCATCGTTTCCACGGCCATGAATTGCGGGAGATCGGCTTCCGCTCCTATTTCCGCGAGAATGCCCCTGAGTTCGATGTCGTCGATACGCTGATCAATCTGGAGACCGCCGAAATCACCCATGAGGCGACGCTGACGCTGCTGCAAAAACATCCTGACCTCGTCGGCCTTTATGTCTGTGGCGGCGGCATGGAGGGGGCGATTTCCGCATTCCGCGAGGAAGGCGTCGGCGGCCGGATCGTGCTTGTCGTCAACGAGCTGACGCCGGAGAGCAAGGCCGGTCTCGCCGACGATATCGTCACCATGGTGGTCGCCACCCCGCTGCCGGCTCTCTGCAAGGAGCTTTTATCGCTGATGCTCGGCGCGATCGAGCATGGCGAGGCCGCGGTTCCCGGCCAATCCTTCCTGCCCTTTGATATCTACATCTCCGAGAACATCTGAAGAATGATGGAATTCTATCATTTCGGCTGAAATTCTTTCAGCAATGAGGGGCGGCACCGACGATCACCGATGGATTGGCCTGGGAATTCCGATAGAGATTCGCTCGCCCATTCACGAGGAACTGCTCCGCTTATGTCGCGGAGACGAGGAGGATATATCCGTCATGACTTCGATCCGCTTTGCGCTCAACCATATGGCCGCACCGTTGCTCGCCATCGATGATTTCTTCGCCCTGGCAAAGTCGCTCGGCATCGACTCGGTCGAGATCCGCAACGACCTTTCCGGCAATGCCATTCTCGACGGCACCAAACCCGAAGCGATCAGGGAAGCCGCCGCCCGTCACGGGCTGACGATCATTTCGATCAACGCCTTGCAGCGTTTCAACGAGTGGAATGAAGCTCGTGCGAGCGAAGCGCAGGAACTGATCGATTATGCCAGCGCATCCGGCGCCAAGGCGCTCGTCCTCGTTCCGAAGAACGACGGCACCGGCTGCGCCGATGGTGAACGCCAGGCCAATCTGCGCCAGTCTCTGGTGGCGCTGAAGCCGATGCTTGACGAAGCCGGGATCATCGGTCTCGTCGAGCCGCTCGGTTTCGAGATCTGCTCGCTGCGTTCGAAGACCGAGGCGGCCGAGGCGATCAAGGAACTCGGCGCACAATCGACCTTCAGGCTCGTCCACGACACTTTCCACCATCACCTTGCCGGCGAAGCGGCGACCTTCCCTGAGCTCTCCGGTCTCGTGCACATCTCGGGCGTCAGCGACCCCGCCGTTTCCGTTGCCGATATGCGCGATTCCCACCGCGTGCTCGTCGACGGCGACGACCGGCTCGACAATGCCGGGCAGATCAAGGCGCTGCTGCAGGCTGGTTATGCCGGCCCGTTCTCCTTCGAGCCCTTTGCGGCTGAGGTGCATGCGGTCAAGGACCCGGCCGGTGCGCTTCGCGCCAGCATGGAGTATCTCAGCACACGGGTTTGAATTGAAAGAGAGAGCCGGATTAGGTACGAATGTACCGACTAGGTATCTAGGTATCCTCATGGCTCTCAACATCAAAGATCCTGTTACCGAAAAGCTCGCCCGCGAGCTTGCGGAAAAGACTGGTGAAAACATTACAACGGCGACCCGGCGCGCGCTTGAGGAGCGTTTGCGGCGGGTCAGCAGTCGTCCACGCAAGGAGGAACTGCTGCGCGACGTCGAGGCGATCCAGAACCGGATCCAGGCGCTGCCGATCCTCGACAACCGCAGCGCCGACGACATTCTCGGCTATGACGAGAATGGATTGCCGACCTGATGGTGATCGATACCTCCGCGATCCTTGCCGTTCTGTTCAGGGAGCCGGAGGCTGCGGAATTCCTCGATAGAATTGCCGGCGATCCGGTGCGGTTGGTGTCCGCCGCCGTGGTCTTCGAGGCTTCCATGGTTATCGAAACGAGATATGGCGAGACCGGTGGCCATGAACTTGATTTGTTTCTCGACAGAATCGATGCCGAGATTGTTCCCGTCGATGTCGGACTCGCTGAGACCGCACGCCATGCCTAGCGACGTTACGGCAAAGGCCGCCATCCCGCCGCCTTGAATTTCGGCGATTGTTTTTCCTATGCGCTGGCTGTCGCTCGTCACGAGCCCTTTCTTTTCAAAGGCAATGATTTTTCCAGGACGGATATCCGCCCGGTCGCCTGAAGCTATTCCCTGCCCCTGAACCGGCGTTGATAGGCCGGATCATAGAGCGAGCTTTCGCGGAAATCTTCCGCCGCGAGCGACGGGCCGACGAAGATGATTGCCGTGCGTTCGATCGGTTCGGCGGCGACCTTTGCCTCGATATCGGCAAGTGTGCCGCGCAGGACGCGCTCGTCCGGCCAGGAGGCCTTGACGACGATCGCGACCGGGCAGTCGGCACCGTAAAGCGGCGTCAATTCCTCCACCACCTGCTTCAGCGCGTGGATCGCCAGATGGATCGCCAGTGTGGCGCCCGTCGCGCCGAATTTCGCCAGCGTCTCGTCGTTCGGCATCGGTGAGGCGCGGCCGGATATGCGGGTCAGCACCAGGCTTTGGGCCACGGAAGGGATCGTCAATTCGCGCCCAAGCGTTGCTGCTGCGGCAGCAAAGGCTGGAACGCCTGGTGTCATCGTATAGTCGATGCCGTGTTTTTGCAGCCGGCGCACCTGCTCGGCCACCGCACTCCAGACCGAGAGATCGCCGGAATGCAGCCGGGCGACATCCTGGCCGGCCGCGGCGGCGCGCAGATATTCCGCCTCGATCTCGTCGAGCGACATCGGCGCCGTATCGACGATGCGCGCATCCGCCGGGCAATATTGCAGCAGTTCCGGCGAGACGATCGAGCCGGCATAGAGGCAGACCGGGCATTGGCCGATGAGATCACGGCCGCGCACCGTGATCAGATCCGCAGCCCCTGGCCCCGCACCGATGAAATGCACCGTCATCCCGTTATCCTTTCGTCCAGCGCCACTGCGTCACCGGCATGGCCGGCCGCCAGCCGCTCATGCCGCCCACGGGGCCTACGCGCGATATTTCGATCCGTGTCAGCGTGCCGCCGCGTTTGGCGTGTTCGGAGAGCAGCACGGCTTCCATCTCCAGCGTCACGGCATTGGCGACGAGCCGCCCTCCCCGTTTCAGCGCGGCAATCGCGGCGTCGATGACGCCAGCTTCGCTGCCGCCGCCGCCGAGGAAGATTGCATCGGGTTCCGGTAGACCCGCAAGCGCGCCGGGGGCGGTCCCTTCGATGACGGCAAGATGCGGCACCCCGAAGGCGGATGCGTTGCGGGCGACGCGCGCGGCCCGCTCCGGCGATTGCTCGATGGCGATCGCCTTCAGGCTGGGATCGGCCAGCATCCATTCGATGCTAATCGATCCCGAGCCGGCGCCGACATCCCAGAGCAGTTCGCCGTGACGCGGCGCAAGCGCCGACAGCGTCATCGCCCGGATTTCGCGTTTGGTGATCTGCCCGTCATGCTCGAACAACTCGTCCTCGATCCCGGGGCTGAAAGGCAGGATGCGAGCCCCCTCCCCTGCCGCGACATCGACGGCGCAGACATTCAAAGGATCGATGTCTGCGAGATCGAAATCCGCAGCCACAGCACGTCTCTGCCGTTCCCGAACGCCGCCAAGCGCTTCGAGCACCGTAAGCCGCGACTGACCGAAGCCGGCAGCGTCAAGCAGGGCAGCCAGATCGCCGGGCCCCTTCTCGTCCGAGGTCAGCGCGATGATGCGCCGCCCGGGGTGCAGATGCGGCCGGATCAGGTCGATCGGCCGTCCATGCAGCGAGATCGTCGCGACCTCCTGCAGCGGCCAGCCAAGGCGGGACGCGGCAAGGCTGAAGGCCGAGGGTGCGGGGATGATGCGCATCTCGTCCGCCGCGACGTGGCGGGAGAGCGTTGCACCGACGCCATAGAGGAAGGGATCACCGGAGGCGAGCACGACGACCGGCGTGCCGCGCCGTTCGAGAATGGCCTCGACCGAACGCTCGAACGGGCTCTGCCAGGAAAGTCTTTCGCCTGATATCAGCGACGCGGCCAGCGCATGATGCCGCGCTCCGCCGAAGACCGCAGGCGCGGTGGCGATCAGCCTCCTCGCCTCTTCGCCCAGCCCTGCTGGACCATCTTCGCCGATGCCGATAATAGTCAGCCAGCGCCGGCCAGATGCAGGAGAGAGATCAGACATGGAAAGACCTCGCATTCTGATCCTCGGCGGCACCAGCGAGGCGCGTCTGCTCGCCGAAGCGCTGGCGGCGCGGAGAGATTGCGATCTCCTGCTGTCGCTGGCCGGGCGCACCGAAAAACCGGCTGTGCAGCCGGTTCCGGTGCGCATCGGAGGTTTCGGTGGTGCGGCGGCCCTTGCCGATTTCCTGAAGGCCGGCGGATATCACCTGCTGATCGACGCCACGCACCCCTTCGCCGAGCGCATTTCCGCCAATGCCGCCTTTGCCGCCGAGGCCACCGGCATTGCTGCGATCGCTCTGCGCCGCCCCGAATGGCAATGCGTGGGCGGCGATCGCTGGCGTGAAGTGCAGAGCATTCCGGCAGCCATCGCAGCGCTCGGCCCCGCCCCCCGCCATGTCTTCCTGGCGACGGGCCGGCAGGGCGCCCATCATGCGGAAGCCGCGCCGCATCATCGCTATCTCGTCCGCAGCGTCGATCCCGTCGAGCCGCCGCTTGCGCTTGAGAATGTCGACTATGTGATTGACCGCGGCCCGTTCACGCTGGAAGGCGAATGCGATCTGCTGAGACAGCACCATATCGACGTCATCATTGCCAAGAACAGCGGCGGCGCCGCCACCTATGCGAAGATCGAGGCAGCCCGCCTGCTCGGGATCGAGGTGATGATGGTCGCACGTGCGCCGGCCTCCACGGTCACGGCGGTCGAGACTGTCGAAGCGACGCTGGCGGTGATCGATCACCTCTTTCCCCCCGCCATGAAACGCGGGGTATAGACGAGGTCCAACCGGCCAGGCCGCGCGACGATGCGTGTCTCGGCGGAGCCGATGATGACGCAGGTCGCCATATCGGCAATCGAGGCATCCGCCTGCGACAGCTGCTGGACTGCGATGCGCTCGTCCGGCCGTCCGGCCGCCCGCCCGAAAATAACCGGTGTCGTTGGGGGCAGATGGTCGCGCAACAGCTTGAAGGCGTCGCCGAGTTGCCAGGGCCGCGCCCGGCTGATCGGATTGTAGAGAGCGATGACAAAGCCTGCCTTCGCCGCCAGCGCGAGACGTTTTTCTATTATATTCCAAGGCTTTAGATTGTCGGATAACGAGATGGCGCAGAAATCGTGGCCAAGCGGCGCGCCGGCCCTTGCCGCCACCGCCAGCATCGCCGTGATGCCGGGCAGAATGGTGAGATCGACCGCGCGCCATGCCGCCGGCCCGTTCTCGATCGCCTCGCAGACAGCGGCCGCCATGGCGAAGACACCGGGGTCGCCGCCGGAGACGACGCAGACTTTCGCGCCGTCCGCCGCCATGGAAAGCGCTGCCCCTGCCCTGTCGAGCTCTTCGCGATTGTCCGAGGCGTGCCGCAACTGATCGTCGCGGAGCTGCAGCCTGTCGAGATAGGGTCCGTAGCCGAAGAAATCGGTTGCCTGGTCGACGACATCAAGCGCTTCCGGCGTCATCTGCTCGGGATTGCCGGGACCGGTGCCGATCACGAAAAGCCGGCCGCTCATCGGCTGCCCTCCCAGCCCGGCACCAGCACCAGGGAAAAATACGGCGCATCGCTATCGGCCTTGTCGGCTAGCTTTTCCATCGCCGCATTGGCCATGGTGCCGCGCTCGACATAGACGGCTTCGGCAAGCCGGCCGGCCGCCGCCAGGGCCCGGCGGATCTTCGGCAGATTGCGGCCGACCTTCATGATGACGGCGGCTTGCGTATCGGCCAGACGGCGGGTCAGTTCGGTCTCGGTCATCGTACCGGGCAGTACGGAAAGCACGTCGTCACCCTGGACGATCGGCATGCCGGCCAGCGACCAGCAGCCGGACATGGCACTGACGCCGGGGATCACTTCCGTCGGGTAACGCTGGGAAAGCCTGACATGCAGATGCATATAGGAGCCGTAGAACAGCGGGTCGCCTTCGCTGAGTACGGCGACAGTCCGCCCGGCATCGAGGTGGCCGGCGACGGCTTCGGCTGAGCGATCGTAGAACTCGGTGATCAGGCTCCGGTAGCGTTCGTCGTTCTTGTCGATCTCGGTGGTGACGGGATAATAGAGCGGCAGCAGCACTATGCCGGGTTTCAGCAGCGGTTCGACGATCGCCTTGCCGTTGCCCCCCCTGCCCTGTTTGGCGAAATAGGCGATCACGTCGGCGCCTTCGATGGCGCGGACGGCCTTGAGGGTCAGCAGCTCCGGGTCGCCGGGACCCGTGCCGACGCCGATGAGGCGGCCTGATGTCGTCATAGGCCGGGCCTCGCCAGTGCATTGATGGCGGCTGCCGTCATCGCGCTGCCGCCGAGCCGGCCGCGCACGATGGCGAAGGGGACGCCGTAGGAATTCTCCGCCAGCGCATCCTTGGATTCGGCCGCGCCGACGAAGCCGACAGGCATGCCGAGGATCGCCGCGGGTTTCGGGGCGCCGTCGCGCAGGAGTTCGAGCAGATGGAAGAGCGCGGTTGGTGCATTGCCGATTGCGACGACGCTGCCGCCAAGCCGGTCGAGCCAGAGATGCATGGCGGCGGCCGAGCGCGTATTGCCGGCCTCGCGCGCCAGCTCCGGCGTCGCGGGGTCACGCAGCGTACAGATTACTTCGTTCAGCGCCGGCAGCCGCGCCCGGGTGACGCCGTGGGAGACCATTTCCGCGTCGCAGAAGATCGGCGCCCCGCCCTTCAGTGCGGCGCGCGCCGCCCCGACGACATCGGCGGAGAAGACGAAATGCTCCGCCGCCTCGACCAGCCCGCAGGCATGGATCATGCGCACGGCGATTTCGGCTTGCTCTTCGGTGAAGCGCGAAAGATCGGCCTCGGCGCGGATGATCGCAAAGGAGCGCTCGTAGATCGCGTCGCCGCTGCGGATATAATCGTAGTCTGGCATTCCTATTCCTGTCGCAGCGCCTTTAAAACGCCGGTTGCGCCAAGCCGTGTAAGGCAGGCGGCAGCCGATTCGCCAGCGCCTCTGTTGTCTTCGATGGACCGGGCGAGCCTCTCTATAGCGAAATCGATCCGACCGCCAGCGATCCGTTCGTCCGGCTGATCCGCGGCAATTCCATTGAGGATGAGGTTATAGCCCTCGTCCGTGCCCGTCAGGGTCAACGCTGGCCGCGCATGCGCACAGCCCTTGGCGCAGCCGGAGAGATGCAGCGTCAGCGAACCGTCAAGGAGCACGGGTGCCGCCGCAAGAATGCGGCGAGCCAGAGTTCTTGTCTCGTAGAAGGCGGAGCCGCAGGCGCCGGCACCGGCGCAGGCGGCGATATGTTTGCTGTTTTCGCTGGCTTGCCCGATGAAGCCATGCCTGGCTGCGGCGATCTGCATAGCCGGCACTGTATCTGCTGGAAGCCCGATGAGGAAGAAACCGCGGCGGGGCGCAAGCCGGATGGCTGTTGCGCCATGGGCGCCTGCGAGATCGAGCAGGGTAATTAGATCGGGCGCCCGCATTTGCCCGAATTCCGGCCTGACGCCGAGCACGGTTTTGCCGTCTGCCAGCCGATGCAGCCCGGAAAGCGGCATGTTTGCCGCGCGTGACGGAATGGAGCCAATTTTCTCCACAGCGGGAAAACGTGCCCGCAGAAGCGCCGGATCGATATCCCGTGCCCGCCTGCCCTGCCCGAGGTCTGCCAGCAGGCTAAGAATGTCGCCGACGGTTGATATCGCCGCCTCCGCAGGCCCGATTGCAACAGGCGTTGCGGTTTCACCATCGCCATTGATCGCGACAAGCCAATGTCCGGGGGATTGCGCGACGATACGGATATCGGCGGAAAGCGCCGATAGGCCGAAGGCTCCGCCGCCATCGATGACGAGCGACAGTTTTGGCGCGAGCCGCGGCGAGCCAAGCTGACCGTGGAGCTTACGGCGCAATGCCGTTTCCATTGCGGCCGGATCGCCTGTCTCTTCCGGGTCGATGCCGTGCAGCGGCGAGGTCTCGATCGCCGGCCCGTCCGGCACAACGATCCCGGCGGAATCGATATCGGCAGCGAGTCTCCCGACCGTCTCGGCGCGCAGACCGCGGATCTGCAGATTGCCGCGCGCGGTGATTTCCAGAATGCCGTTTCCACGCGCCGCGGCAGAACCGGCAAGGCTTGCGAATTGCGACAGCGTCAAGGCGCCGCCGGCCGGCCGCAGCCGCACCAGCAAGCCGTCGCCGGTCGGCATCGGCGCCGACAAGGCCGGGCAGGCGCCGCGGGCGTGGGTCTTCGCCGCCTGGCGACCGTGCCGATCCGCCTCGTCTGTTCTGTCGATCGCCGTTGCGGCCTCAATTCCCATACGCAATCCTCTGAGCATTTCTTACATGATCGCAGCCGGTGCGGCAAAGCATGATGGAAATGGTTCTGGCCGGCTATTCCTCGAAATCACGTCCCTTGCGCAGGAGATAGATATCCATGATCCAGCCGTGCCGCTGCCTGGCTTCGGCCCTCAGCGTCACAATGTCGGTGGCGATATCGCCAAGCCGTCCCGATCTGACGATCTCATCCTCGGTGCCGAGATAGGCGCCCCAGAAGATCTCGGCATCGGGATCATCGATCTTGGCAAAGGCCTGTTCGCCATCGAGCATGACGATGGTGCTGTCGCTCAAAAGCCCGTCCCGTGCCAGCCTGCGCCCGGTGGTGATCTCGATTGGCTTGCCGATCAGGTTGATCGGGATTCTGTGGCTGGCCGCCAGGGCCTGGATGCTGGTGATGCCGGGAATGACGCCATAATCGAAATCCAGGCTGCTTTGCTGTCGCACGCGGTCGATGATGCGGATCGTGCTGTCATAGAGGCTGGGATCGCCCCAGACGAGAAAGGCGCCGCTGCTGTCATCCGGGAGGCCGGAAATCAGCTCTTGATAGATGCCGGCGATTTCGCCGTGCCAGGCGTCGACGCTTTGCGCATAGGTTCTTTCCGCTGTCTGCCGTTGCGGCACCGCAAATTCTGAAATGCTGACGCCTGGCCGCGTGATGTAGCGTTCGCAGATGTCACGCCGGATTTCGGCGAGCTCCTCCTTGCCGGCGCCCTTGACCGGGAGGAAGATCGCGTCGGCCGCGTTCATCGCGTTGATCGCCTGTACGGTGAGGTGCTCCGGGTTGCCCGTGCCGATGCCGATGATAAGGATATGCTTCAAGCGGATACTCCGGTGATTCCTGTGGTCTTGCCGAAAAAGCCCGTTCGCCGCAAGGCCGGGAAGGAAAGTTGGCCGCGGCCAACCAAGCCTGTGGATGACGCTAAGGCCCTATTGTTGCTGCAAATCCCGAATCGTGTCACTTTCGATACGCTTTTTGACGCTATGTTGACAGAAAAGCGCATCGAAAAGGATTGAGTGTTTTGGACAACATTAGCGTATCGACGACAGATGTACGGATCGAGCGGCATGCGAACCAGCTTTCGCGGCAGCTGAAGCTGCTCCGCGACAAACTGTTTCCGCCGCTCTCGCAGAAGACGCTGCGCACATTCTCCTCCGGCGAGGCCGCCCAGATGATCGGCGTTTCCGACGGCTATCTTCGTCAGCTCTCGCTTGACGGCAAGGGTCCGCAGCCGGAGCTTTCCCAGAACGGCCGGCGCTCCTATACACTCGGTCAGATCAATGAATTGCGCCATTATATGGCAAAGCTCAAGCCGAAGGATGCGCTTTCCTATCTGCCATGGCGGCGGCCGGGCGAGAAGCTGCAGACGGTTGCCGTCACCAATTTCAAGGGCGGCTCTGCCAAGACGACGACGACACTTTATCTGGCGCAATATCTGGCGCTGGAGGGGTATCGGGTGCTCGCCATCGATCTCGATCCGCAGGCCTCGCTGTCTTCCATGCTCGGTGTCCAGCCCGAATTCGATCTTTCCGATGGCGATACGCTTTATGGCGCCATCCGCTACGATGCGGACCGCAAGCCGCTGAAGGACATCGTCCGCAAGACCTATTTCGACGGGCTTGATCTGGTGCCGGGCAATCTCGAACTGATGGAGTTCGAGCATGAGACGCCACGGGCGCTCAACGATCGCCAGAAGCCGGCAGAGCTGTTCTTCCGCCGCGTCGGTGTTGCCATTGCCGAGGTCGAGGCCGATTACGACGTCGTGGTGATCGATTGCCCGCCGCAGCTCGGCTACCTCACTCTCGGCGCCGTCTGCGCCGCCACATCGCTGCTCATCACCATCCATCCGCAGATGGTCGACGTCGCCTCCATGTCGCAATTCCTGCTGATGACCTCGGATCTGCTCTCCGTCGTCCGCAAGGCCGGCGGCGATCTGCAGCATGACTTCATCAAATATATCGTCACCCGCCACGAACCCTTCGATGCGCCGCAGTCGCAGATCGTCGCGCTGTTGCGCAGCCTGTTCGGCGACGACGTGTTGACGGCGACCATTCTCAAATCGACGGCGATCGCCGATGCCGGCCTGACCAAGCAGACGCTCTTCGAGATCGAGAAGGGGCAGGTGCGCCGCTCGACCTACGATCGGGCGCTGGAATCGGTCAATGCCGCCAACAGCGAGGTTCTCGCCGGCATTCACCAAGCCTGGGGCCGGACATGAGCAGACGCGATCGCCTGAAAGGTCTTTTCGACGATACGGCGCAGGAGTTGGCCGCGGCCAACTACGAGGAGTCGTCTTCGCGCGGATCGGCCGGTCCGGTCCGGACGATGGCGCTGACCCTCGGGCGCATGGAGGAAGAGAGCAGGGCGATACAAGAGGCGTTGCTCTCCGGTGAACGCATCGTCGAGCTCGATCCCGATCTGATCGATTCCTCCTTCGTTCGTGACCGTCTGGCCGACCAGCCGCTTGATCTGGAGGACGAGCTGGTGCAGTCGATTGCCGAGAACGGCCAGGAAGTGCCGGTCCTCGTTCGTCGCCATCCCGATGATGAGACCCGCTACCAGATCGCCTACGGCCACCGGCGCCTGCAGGCCGTCAGGCTGCTCGGGCGCAAGGTGCAGGCGATCGTGCGCAAGCTTGACGATACCGATGTCGTCATCGCGCAGGGCATCGAAAATTCGGCGCGCCGCAACCTTTCCTACATCGAGCGCGCCGTCTTTGCCCTCAATCTCGAGCTCAAGGGTTTTGAGCGCCCCGTCATCATGAAGGCGCTGTCGACCGACAAGACGGAACTTTCGAAGCTGCTCTCCGTCGCCAGGGCCATCCCGGCCGAGATCGTCAGGTCGGTCGGCGCTGCCCCCGGCATCGGGCGACGCAAATGGATGGCGCTTGCCCAGGACTGGAACGGGATGACGGCGGCGCGGCTTGCCAAGCTCGTCGGCTCGGAAAGCTTCCTGGCGGAAGAGAGCGATCGCCGTTTCGAGCTTCTGGTTGCCGAGCTCGCCAGGAAAGAGGCGAAGCCCGAGGCCACCGAATATGATTGGAAGCCGAAGAGCGGCGGCAAGATTGCCGGCCGAATCAAGAGCGCCGGCAATTCCTTCACGATCGCGTTGAAAACGGGCGATGCGCCGGATTTCGGCGCTTACATTTCACGCCGTCTCGATGAGCTTTACGAAGCCTATCGGGCCGGCAAGTTGCAAGCAGGAGAGTAGGCCGCAAAAGAAAAAAGCCTCCGAACGTTGCCGCCGCGGAAGCCTTTCTCATATCTGGACAATCTGAGAATCGCACTTCCTCGAATCACTGTCAAGCGTCTTCGGCATCCTTTTGGGTGGTAGGTTTCTTTTGCCTTGAAAAAAGGTGAGGGACATGGAGCCTCAATATGTATCGACGCCCTTTGGGCGGCGATCGATGACGCTTGGCATGCTGGCAAGCCAGGAAAACGCCAGCAAGGTCGATCCGGACGCATCGGTCGACAAATGGAAGATCTTTCGCGCGCTTTGCGAAGCAAAGGAGATGGTCGGCGTATCCGATCGTGCGCTCGCTGTTCTCAACGCACTGTTGACCTTCTACCCGAAGAACGAGATTGCCGAGGCCAACGGCTTCGTCGTCTTTCCTTCCAACGAGCAACTGTCGCTGCGCACGCATGGGATGGCCGGGACGACGCTGCGGCGGAACCTGGCAATGCTGGTGGAAGCCGGCCTGATCATCCGCAGGGATAGCCCGAACGGCAAGCGTTTTGCCCGCCGCAACGGCGAGGGTGGGCTTGGAGAGGCCTTCGGCTTCAGCCTGGCACCGCTGGTTGCCCGCGCTCGGGAGATCGAGGCGCAGGCGGCACAGGTGCTCGCCGCCAAGCTCGAATGGAAGCGCCTGAGGGAGCGGCTGACGCTCTGCCGGCGTGATATAGCCAAGCTGATCGAAATCGCGCTGGAGGAGCAGATTGCCGGCGAATGGATCGAGATGCAGACGCATTTCAACCTGCTTTCCGCAAGCCTGCCGCGCCGCCCGTCGGCCACCGAGATGGAAAGCTTGCTGACGGATCTCGAAGCTTTTCGCGAATTGATCGTCAAGACGCTGGAATTGAAGACGAAAGCAGAAAAAACAGACGCCAATGACAGCCAAAACGGTCGGCACATACATAATTCAAACCCACACCTCACATTTGAACTTGAACCAGGCTTCGAACCGAAGCAGGACGCAAAGCCGGAGGAAGAACCGCGAGCGTGGCGAGAGCCGCCGAAATCCTTCCCGCTTGCCATGGTGCTGCAGGCTTGCCCGGAGATCGTCGCTTACGGGCCGGGCGGCGGCATCGGCAGTTGGCGGGATCTGATGGCCGCGGCCGTCATCGTCCGGTCCACCCTTGGCGTCAGCCCCAGCGCCTATCAACTGGCCTGCGATATCATGGGGCCGGAAAACGCCGCCACGGTGATCGCCTGCATTCTGGAAAGGGGCGGCCATATCAATTCCGCCGGCGGCTATCTGCGTGACCTGACACGACGGGCCGAACGCGGCGAGTTTTCGCTCGGGCCGATGCTGATGGCGCTGATGCGGGCAAATGGTCCGGCCGCGAGGAAAACCGGATGAACGGCTGTGAAAAAGCTTCGCGCCAGTTGCGGCGGTTAGCGGTTTATGCGGCCGCTCGATCCGCCATCTTAACGGCTTCTTTCCCAGAGCTTTTGTTGAAATACACCGTTAACCATGTCATACATGACGGAAGGAAACATGCGTTTTGCTTCCATTTGTGAAAAACCGTAAAGCTTAACAATGCGCTACGATATCGACGGTGCGATGCTTCAAACCCTGCTTCCATTCCTTGCCGCGGCGGAGGATGCGGTGGCGCGGCTGGACGAGCGGGTATTACGCTCGCCGGTGGGTGAAGGCTTTGCCGAACGCAGCCATTTCTTCGATGCCGCCGGTGCGCTTTGGGTGGCCGGCGAACTCGTGCATGTCGAGGATCTGGTTTTGCACGATGCGCATATGGATAGCCGCGCCCCCAGCCACGAACTGACGATCGCCCATTCCGTGCTGCGGGCACGTCGACGCATCTGGACCGGCGAACCGTCCTGGGCGCTTGGAGCGCCGGGGCTTGCGACGCTGACGGCGACGCTCGGGGAAGGGGAGGGTGATGCGCGGGAACCGAAGCGTCCCGAAGCCTCCGCCGAGGTTGACGAGGAGGGTGAGGATGAAGACGCGCCGCTCGCCGCCGAAATGGCGGAGATCGACGCCATCCTCGCGCGGTCGCAGAAGCTCATCGATATCCATACGGGAAAGACGTCGGCAAGCGAGCAGGTCGCAATCCCCACGGCAAGGCGAAACGAAGATCCTCTGGGCTTGCTCGGCGATGACGAATGGGATGAGGAGCAGCGGCTGGCGGAGTGGCGGAGTGTGCTGCCGCTGGCCGATACGTTGCCGCCGGTTCTCGGCGCCGTCATCCTTTTCGAGGCCTGGGAGAGGATCGAGCCGCTGCGACGCCAGCACTGGCTCGGCGGTCTTCTGGTCGCCGGCCATCTGCGTGCCCGCGGCAAGGTCGCCTCGCATCTCTTTTCTTTTTACGGCGGGCTGAAACTGGTGCGCCATGAGCGTCGCCGGGCCCGCGACCGGGCAACGCGGCTACAAGCCTTTCTGGAGGCTATGCATCTGGGTGCTACCGCCGGACTCAAGGAGCTCGACCGGTTGACGCTGGCGCGCACGCAGATGGAGCTGCGTTTTCGCGGCCGTCGTTCGAATAGCAGCCTGCCGGAACTTGCCGATTTCATCCTGTCGCGGCCGATGGTCTCGGCGGCGATGATCGCCCGTCATCTGCGCATCACGCCGCGCGGCGCGCTCAATCTTGTCAACGAGATCGGCATCCGCGAAATCACCGGCCGCGGCCGCTATCGCGCCTGGGGTATCATCTAATGCATGTCGCCCAAAAGTGTGCATGCGGTTTTGGGACAACGACATGCATAAAACAAAGACTTAGTCTAAAGCGCGTCGCATGATTCCGATTTGACGCGACGCGCTTTAAAACGAAAACGGCCGGGCGTTGGCCCGGCCGTTTCCTTTAAGTGAGCACCCGGTCCGCCATCTGTCACAGATGGCAGGCCAGGCGCTCTTGCGCTTCCATTGCCCCCAGAAGCGCAGTCCTATTCCCGCTCGCCGGTGAAGTTGAGCAGAAGCTGGAAGATGTTGACGAAGTTCAGGTAGAGCGAGAGCGCGCCGAAGACGGCGAGCTTCTGGTTCGATTCCTGATCGTAGTTTTCCGAATACTGTTCCTTGATGTTCTGTGTGTCGTAGGCGGTGAGGCCGACGAAGACGACGATGCCGATCACCGAGATCGCGAACTGCAGGGCGGAGGAGCCCAGGAAGATGTTGACGATGCCGGCGATGATGATGCCGAACAGGCCCATCATCAGGAACGAGCCCATGCGCGAGAGGTCACGCTTCGTCGCATAGCCGTAAAGGCTGGTGGCGCCGAACATCGTGGCGGTGATGAAGAAGGTCCGTGCGATGCTCATCCCAGTGAAGACCAGGAAGACGGAGGCAAGCGACAGGCCCATTACGGCGCAGAAGGCCCAGAAGGTGATCTGGGCGGTGCTGGCCGACATCGTCTGGATGCGGAACGAGAAGAAGAAGACGAAGGCGAGCGGGGCGAGCATCACCACCCACTTCAGCGGCGAGCCGAAGATCGGGACGTAGAGTGCCGGCGTCGAGCCGACGACGAAGGCGACGAGGCCTGTGATGACGAGGCCGAGAGCCATATAGTTGTAGACGCGCAGCATATGCTGGCGGAGACCCTCGTCGAAGAGGGCCTGGGAGCCGGCGACGGCGCCATAGCGGGGATTGATCGGGTTCATGCTGATCTCCTCGGTTTGAATTAATAGAGCGAGCGGGCGAGCCGTTCGGCCGCCTGGTCGAGGTTGAGACCGCTATCGTCGGCGATCAGCGCATAAGCGACCTCGCCGATCTGCCAATAGGCGGCTTCTGCTTTCTCAAGCGTGAGATGGCTGACCGGCTTGACCTCGAAGGCGCCCGGGCGGACGGCAAAAAGCGACAGTCGCTTTCCATCGGCCTGTTCGATCGCCATCTCGACGCTGGGGCCGAATTCGGACGGGAAGATCTGCACATCGGCCACCTTCCAATCCCTGGGCAGTTCGGGCATGACGATCGCAGTGGCGGCGCGAATGTCGTCAGCACTATAGGTGGCCGGCGTCTGCGGAGGCATCGATTGGCGCAGGGCCGCGGTCTGATAGGCACGGACGGCATCTTCGACATAGGCCGGCGCCGGCACGGAGGCCGACACCTCGGTGGCCGAGAAGGCGCCGAAGGAATTGTGCGCCACCCAGCCGGCGGCGACCAGAATGGCGACGGCGGCGATGCGCTGCATCGAATGGAAAATGCGGCCATAGGAAAGGCCACGTTCCAGTCGGCGGGCGGCATCGCGGGTCTCGGGACGGCCGAAGGCACTTTCGCCGGCAAGCGCCAGACGCAGTTCGCCTTTGACACTGAGGTCGGCCATCACCTTGGCGGCAATCGCCGGATGCTCGGAAAGATAGGATTCCACCTGGATGCGGCGGGCGACATCGAGCTCGCCGTCGACATAGGCGTCGAGATCGGCATCGAGGATCGGATCAATTGCTTTCATTGCCGTTCCCTCCGATCAATCTCAGATGCGAAGCGCGCGGCGTCTTCTCCTCGAATTCGCGCAACTGCGCGCGGGCCCGCGAGATGCGCGACATCAGCGTGCCCACGGGAATGCCGAGCGCCTGGGCGGCTTCCTGGTAGGAGAGGTCTTCGATGGCCACGAGATGCAGCGCCTCGCGCTGTTCCTCCGGCAGATCGAAGAAGGCGTCGCGCACCTGCTGCAGGCGCACCGCATGTTCCTGGCCGGCCGGCAGCGACTGCTCGGCTTCGACAGCCGCCTCGTCGTGGCGGCGCGTCAGCGAGCGATTCCGGCGAAGACGGTCGATATGGGCATTGTGCAGGATGGAGAGCAGCCATGTGCGCAGGTTGGCGCCGCTGCGGAAGCTCTTTTTCTTCTCGAAGGCACGCACCAGCGCATCGTGCACCAGATCCTCCGCCTCGTCCGAATTGCGCACCAGCGAGCGAGCGTAGCGCCGCAGCGCTGCAAGCTGTCCGATGACGTCGAAGGGGCGGTCTTTGCGTTCCATGATTGAGTATACGCAAGTGCGGCGGATTTTATTCCCGGCGGAGTGAAAAATTCATACGGGCCGAAGACCGTCGCTGGATAATCATCAAATATCCTTGTCCAGCAGAGGGGCGCCTCAAATCCGCGATTGTTTATGACAATTACATGACAGATCATGACGCCGCTGATTTGCAGGGGAAATAAAGAATGAAGGAAAAGAAGCGGGTCTACGAAGCTCTCGTAGACGGCGCCATGGAAGGGCTGACGGATCAGGCGCTCTACGATTTCGTCAAGGCGCGTTGCCCGAAGGCCACCAGCAAGAAGATCGTCCGCGCCTCGCTTCTCGCCCTGATGGATCCTCATCTCAGAGACCGCAATATTCTCGACGTGATCTATGCGCTGGCGATCAAGCATCGGCTGGATGACGGCGTGCTGGATGATGGCGAAGACGAAGAGCCGGACGAGCGGGCTGAACCCTCGCTGGCGGCCAACCAGAATATGCCGCAGCTTTCCTGAAGCTGCGCTCTGCTCTCCCGACAGGATCAGCCGCCGTCCGAAAGCTCTTCGAGGATCGGACAGTCCGGCCTGTCGTTGCCGTGGCAGGCATGCACGAGGTGCTCCAGCGTGTGGCGCAGTTCCGACAGTTCGCGGATCTTGCGGTCGATCTCGGTAAGCTTGGTCTGGGCGATATCCCTGACGTCGGCGCTCGCCCGGTCCTTGTCCTCATAGAGCGCCAGCAATTGCCGGCATTCCTCGACGGAAAAGCCGAGGCCGCGCGAGCGCTGCAGGAAGCGCAGCTTGTGCACGTCGGTTGCGGCATAGTCGCGGTAGCCGTTTTCGCCCCTTTCGGGGCGGATAAGGCCGATATCCTCGTAATAGCGGATGGTCTTCGACGGCAGGCCGGACCGTTCCGATGCTTGCCCGATATTCATCGCCGTCTCCTACAGTTTTGCAAAACGCAGTCTCAGCGCATTTGATATCACCGAGACGGAGGAAAGGCTCATCGCCGCCGCCGCGATCATCGGTGACAGCAGCAGCCCGAAGATCGGATAGAGCACGCCGGCGGCGACCGGCACGCCGAGGGCATTATAGCCGAAGGCGAAGCCGAGATTCTGGCGGATGTTGCGCATCGTCGCCTCCGCCAGCCGCCGCGCCCTGACGATGCCGGTGAGATCGCCCTTCACCAAGGTGATGCCGGCGCTTTCCATCGCAACGTCGGCGCCGGTGCCCATGGCGATGCCGACGTCGGCCGCGGCAAGTGCCGGCGCGTCGTTGACGCCGTCGCCGGCCATGGCGATGATGGCGCCTTTGGCCCGCAGCTCATCGATCAGCGCCTTCTTGCCTTCCGGCAGCACATCGGCGCGGACCTCGTCGATGCCGAGGCTTTTTGCCACCGCCCGCGCGGTGCGTTCATTGTCACCGGTCGCCATGATGATCTTGAGCCCGCTGTCGTGCAGCGCCTTGATGGCCGCTGTTGTCGTCGGTTTGATCCGGTCGGCAACGGCGACGAGACCGGCAAGCGCGCCGTCGATCACCACGAACATCACCGTCTTGCCGTCGTCGCGCAGGGCCTCTGTCGTCTCGGAAAGTGCTGTGGAGTCGATGCCGAGATCGGCGAGCATCGCCGCATTGCCGAGCGCTATCGTCGTGCCGTGGGCGAGGCCCTGGACGCCCTTGCCGGTCTTTGCCTCGAAGCCGGTGACCTCCACGAAGGGAACACCGCGCTCCTCGGCGCCGGAAACGATCGCTTCGGCCAGTGGGTGTTCGGAGCCGCGCTCCAGGCTTGCCGCCAGCGACAGCAGCCGAGTATCATCGACGCCGCCGAAGGCGACGATATCGGTAAGCTTCGGCTTGCCTTCGGTGAGCGTGCCGGTCTTGTCGACGATCAGCGTGTCGACCTTGGAAAAGCGCTCAAGCGCCTCGGCGTCCTTGATCAGCACGCCTTCGCCAGCGCCGCGACCCGTGGCGATCATGATCGACATAGGCGTTGCAAGGCCGAGCGCACAGGGGCAGGCGATGATCAGAACGGCGACGGCGGCAAGCAGCCCATTGGCCATGCGCGGCTCCGGACCGATCGCGGCCCAGACGACGAAGGCGAGGATGGCGGCGGCGACCACCGCCGGCACGAAGACGGCCGATACTCTATCGACCGCACCCTGGATCGGCGCCCGCGAGCGTTGCGCTTTGGCGACCATGTCGACGATGCGCGACAGCACCATGTCTGCGCCGACCTTCTCGGCGGCCATGACGAAGGTGCCGTTCTTGTTGATCGTGCCGCCGGTCAGGGCATCGCCCTGCGACTTCTCCACGGGCAGGGGCTCGCCTGATATCATCGATTCGTCGACGGTCGACTGGCCTTCGAGGACGGAGCCGTCCACCGGCACCCGCTCGCCGGGACGCACGCGCAGCCGGTCGCCGGTCTTGATATCGTCCACCGGCATGTCGGACTCGCTGCCATCGGCTTGAATGCGACGCGCCGTCTTCGGCGCAAGGTCGAGCAAGGCGCGGATTGCCGAACCGGTGCGTTCGCGGGCTTTCAATTCCAGCACCTGGCCGACGAAGACGAGCGCGACGATAACGGCGGCGGCCTCGAAATAGACAGGCACGGCTGCGGCATGGCCATGGAAGCTCATCGGGAAGATGCCGGGCGCAAGCGTGGCGACGACACTGTAGAGATAGGCGGTGCCGACGCCGAGACCGATCAGCGTCCACATATTCGGGCTGCGGTTGACAAGCGACGCCCATGCGCGGCGGAAGAAGGGGAGGGCGGCCCAGAGCACCACCGGCGTTGCCAGCAGCAGTTCGATATAGGTCGCCTGCGGCTCGCCGATCGCTTCGCGGAGCGTCAGGCCGAACATCGGCCCCATGCTGAGGGCCAGCAACGGCAGGGCAAGGATGGCGCTGACCCAAAGCCGCCTGACGAAATCGATGAGTTCGGGGTTCGGGCCTTCGTCAGCGGGCGGAATGCCCATCGGCTCCAGCGCCATGCCGCATTTCGGGCAGTCGCCGGGACGATCGCTGACGACTTCAGGATGCATCGGGCAGGTATAGAGCGTGCCTTTCGGCGCCGGTTTTGGAGGTGGGCGCTGGCCATCGCGATAGGCTGCGGGGTCGGCTTCGAATTTCGCTTGGCACGCCGCGGAGCAGAAATAGAATTTCTCGCCCTCGACTTTCAGGAAATATCTCGCCGTCGATCGATCGACGCTCATGCCGCAGACGGGGTCCTTCGCCGTCAGATAATCCTCAGGTGCAGCGGCGAATTTCGTCCGGCAACCCTCGGAGCAGAAATGATAGGTGCGGCCGCCATGGTCGAGCGAGGGCTTGCCGGCCTGCGGATCGACGGTCATGCCACATATGGGATCACGGATCATGGCGACGGCAGACTTCTCCTGATCATCGCCGCAATGGCACTGATCGTCGCCATGGGCGTGGCTGTGATGGTGATCGTGTTCGTGCTTGATATCCATAACTCTCTCCGCGCCGGGAGCGGCACCTGGACAGGTTTATGAACCTTCCAGCAACTGGAAGGTCAAGCGCTATTTTCGTGAATGTCCAGGCGTTGGCGCCGGATGCCTCAGAGCATTTCCGTTTTTCTCCGAATCACGGAAATGCTCTGTCTCTTTGTTTTCACGCAATTCCGGACGGAAAACCGCTTCGCACTTTTCCTGGAATTGCTCTAGAGCGGGCTGATCAGCCCAACCGGCTGGCTGCCGAGCAGGGCGGCGACCGAGATGCTGCCGCCGGGTTCGATCGTCTTTCCGGTCACCAGGTCCGCTTTCAGCCCGTGAAGAGGGGAGGGGACGGCGATTGCCGTATCCTCCCAGAATTCCGGGCCGGCAAAGAGCACGCCCGGGTCGAGCCAGCCGAACATCAGCCGCGGCGCCGCGATGATGGCGAAATCACCCTTGTGCACCCGGGCAAAGGCCAGCACATGGTCGCGCCGATTGCCCGTCACCTTCAGCGGCAGATAGTCGCCTCTGGCAAAGAGATCCGCGTACCGCTGGCGCAGTTGCAGGCCGATCGCCACGATGCGCTGCTTCAAGGCCGCCGCCTGCAGCTTGGCGATCGGTCCGGCTTCATCAAGCCATGCTGTCAGCCGTTCATGGTCGATCGGCCGGCGGTTGTCGGGATCGACGAGGCTGAAATCGAAACCCTCCGTGCCCTGGTAGATATCGGGAATGCCGGGAGCCGTCAGCTTGAGCATCGTCTGCGACAGGCTGTTGAGGTAACCCGCCGCGATGAAGGGCTGCAGCACGCTTTCGAAATCTTCGAGGAAGGCGCTATTCTCGGCTGACACCAGTGCCGCGGCATAGCGCGTCACTGCTTCTTCAAAGGCGGTATCCTGTTCTGTCCAATTGCTGCGCAGTTTGGCCTCGCGCACCGCCTTGACCGCATAGCCGGTGAAGCGTTCAGCAAGCGCATCCGTCTGCCCACGGTCGAAATCTTCCGGCCAGATGCCGGCGAGCGCCTGATAGAGCATCCATTCGACATTCGGCTCCGGCGCAACGCCATCCGGCAACTCCTGCAGCCACGGCCGGTTCATCTCGCGCCAACGATCCACCGCCTGGGCAAAGACATCCGCCCCCTCGCTCAGCGCGTAAAGCCTGGCGCGCGCATCCTCGCCGCGTTTGGTGTCGTGGGTGGTGCTCGCCGAAAGCCCATGCGGCTGCAGCCGCGCCCGCTCGGCCATGCGACGGTGGAACTCCTCCGTGCCGCCGGGCGCCTTGCCCGGTTCGCCGCCCACTTCGTTTGCGGCAAGCAGCCTGTTATAGCGGTAAAACAGCGTATCCTCGGTCGCCTTCGCCATCACTGGCCCGCTCAATTGCTGGAAGCGGATCCGGAACGCGCGGGCCGCATCACCTTCGATCTTGCCTTCGAGAAGCCTCAGCACATGGTCGCATGCACTGCGATTATCGAGCTTTGGCATGACTTGCGATGCTGTCCCGGCAAGGACCGCTGCATCCTGCCAGGAAAGCGGGCCGCCGTCGCCATAGGTGCGGTAGACGGGAAAGGCGATCAGCAGTTCGCAGAGCGCGGTGGCGATCTCGTCTCTCTTTAGCTCGGGAAAGATGCCTGCCACGATCGACACCAGCCTGTTTGTCTCGCCGGCGAAATTGCGTTCGACCATCAGGCTTTTGGCAAGCCGCCGGCCCTCCTCGAGATCGCCCGTCCCTCCGGCGAGGCTGCGATAGGCGCCGTCCAAGATGCGCAGACCGCTGCTGTCGATGAACAGTTCGCTGAGCGCGGCGATGAATTCATATCCCGTGGTGCCGGCGACCGGCCAGCTCTCCGGCAGGACCTCACCGGGTCCGAGGATCTTTTCGACGACGATATAGGTGTCCGGCCCGACCGCCTCTCGCAACCTGTCGAGATAGGCCTTGGGTTCGGCGAGCCCGTCGACATGGTCGATGCGCAGGCCCTGGACCTTGCCATGACGCACCAACTCGACCGTCAGCCGATGCAAGTCCTCGAACACCGCGGGATCTTCCACGCGGGTGCCGACCAGTCCGGTCACCTCGAAAAAACGGCGATAGTTCAGATGCCGCGACGCTTCCTTCCAGTGGGTCAGCCGCCAGTACTGCCCCTCATGCAGGTTTTTGAGGAAATCGCAATCGGACGAGACGTCCTCGAGTTTTTGCCGGAGGAGCGCCCGATCGCCGCCTTCAAAAAGAATGTCGCGCATCGCCCGGGCGAAGTCCTCGCCGGAGGTGACGGCTGCTGCCTCCGCCATTCTCGTTGCAACCGGGTCGTCGAGCCGGTTGGCGAGCACGCCGTAACTGCTGGGGTTTAATGGCAACAGCGTGTCGAAATGACCAAATGCGAAATTGCCGTGCGTTTCGTCGAGCGTGATGCTGAGCTCGCCGGCGGCGAGCGCCGCCTCGAAATCCTGGCCGAGTTGCGGCAGGGTCAGCGGTTCGCTCCAGTCGATGTCGAAGTGGTTGGCATAGGCGCTTTGCCGGCCGAATATCAGCACGTCGCGCCACCAGCCGTTTTCCGGCGAGGCGGCCATGTGGTTCGGGACGATGTCGAGGATCAGCCCCATGCCTGCCGAGGCGAGGCTTTCCGTCAGCCGCTCGAATCCGGCCCGGCCGCCGAGCGCCGGATCGATCTCATTGGCGTCTGTCACGTCATAGCCATGAGTGGAGCCGCTAACGGCGGTGAAGATCGGCGAGGCGTAGAGGTGGCTGATACCGAGCGCCTTGAGGTAGGGGACGAGGCCGCAGGCGTGATCGAAGGTCATGCCATTGCGGAATTGGATCCGGTAGGTCGCTGTCGGAAGTGTCATGAGGCCGTCTGACGTTGGAAAGAGACTATTCCGAACGGTTGCAGCCGGGTTTTGTTCCCTCAGTCGATGAAGACGCCCACACTTGCGGCGCGGCCGGCCGAGTCGATAACGGTCAGTTTCGAATAGCCGCCGCCATCGGGCAGCCATTGCTGGGTGCGCCGGCGGGAGAGGTCGGGCAGCGGCTTGCCGTTGGCAAGCCAGCGGAAGGGGGCGCGGCCGCCTTGCAGCTTCAGCATTAGCGGTGACAGGTCGCCTGCTCCGGCACCGAGATCGATATGGGCGCCCTCGGGCGGATAGACGATCTGAGGCGCCGGCTCGCGGCCGGAGGCGACGAGCAGGCCGCTGGCGTTGAGGGCGAAACGCCGCTGGCTGATCGGCAGTTCGGATTGGGCGATGCGCACGGCGCCGGCGGGCGGGCGGGGCAGCGGCGTCGTCGATATGCCGGACTTGGCGAAACCTTCGAACAGGATGGGGGCGGCGGTGCCGTAGCCGGTCAAACCCGGCACGGCGCTATTGTCGGGCCGTCCGACCCAGACGCCGAGCACATAACGACCGTCATAGCCGACCGACCAGGCGTCGCGATAGCCGTAGCTCGTGCCGGTCTTGTAGGCGATGCCGCGCTGCGGCGCGCCGGCAGGCGGAATGACGCCGGACAGAATATCGGCGATGTTCCAGACCGCGACCGGCTCCAGCAGCGGTTCGCCGTCCAGCTTGCCCGGTGTGCCGGTGATGCCGTCGCCGAGCCTTGACGGCTGGCCGCGATTGGCGAGCGCCGTATAGAGCTGCACCAGATCCTTCAGCGTCATGCCAATGCCGCCGAGACCGATCGCCAGTCCCGGCGTCTCGTTCGGCGGCAGCACCGGGCGCACCTCGGCGCGGCGAAAGCGGACCATCAGCCGCGACGGCCCGACGGCATCGAGCAGCTTGACGGCCGGCACGTTCAGCGAAAGCTGCAGCGCCTCGCGCACGGTGACGTCGCCCTGATAGCTCATATCGAAATTGCGCGGCCGGTAGCCGAAAAAATCGGCCGGCCGGTCCTCGATGATCGTCTCCTGGGAGACGAGGCCCTGCTCGAAGGCGAGCCCGTAGATGAAGGGCTTCAGCGTCGAGCCCGGCGAGCGGTTGACGCGCGTCATGTCGATCCAGCCGGAGCGGCTGGCGTCGAAATAATCGGCCGAGCCGACCTCGCCGACGATCGCGCCGGTCTGCGCATCCGCCATCACCATGGCGAGCGAAAGCTTCGGCCCGAGCTTCATCGCCGCTGCCCGCGCGACCGATTCCAGCCCCTGCTGCACCTGTTTCTTCAAAGTCGTCTGGTGCTTGAGGACATCAGGCTCCTTGCGCCGTGCGGCTTCCGCGACATGGGCGGCCAGCGCCGGCAATTGCATGCGCCGCGGCGGGACCGCCACACCTTCGGCCCGCTCCGCTTCGCCGTCGCCGACGGCTTCGGTCACCGCCACGCGGTCAAGCACGCGCTGGCGTGCTGCCTCGGCTGCCTTGAGATTGCGGTCCGGCCGGCGCCGTTCCGGCAGTTGCGGCAGGGCGACGAGCAGGGCCGCTTCGGCGACCGTCAGGCGCCGCGGCTCCTTGCCGAAATAAGCAAGGCTTGCGGCGCGCACGCCTTCCAGATTACCGCCATAGGGCGCATGGGTGAGGTAGAGATTGAGGATCTGTTCTTTCGACAGCCGCCGCTCGATCTGCACGGCGCGCACCAATTGCAGGAGCTTTGCCGAAAGCGAGCGTCCTTCGCGCGGTTCGATCAGCCGCGCCACCTGCATCGACAGCGTCGAGGCGCCGGAAACGATGCGGCCATTGCTGACCAATTGCGTGGCGGCCCGCCCGAGCGCCCAGACGTCGACGCCGTCGTGATCATAAAAACGCTGGTCCTCATAGGCGATCAGCATGCGCAGGAATTGCGGGTCGACGTCGGCGACCGCCGTCTTCAGCCGCCAGCGGCCTTCCGAGGTCGCGAAGGCGCGCAGCAATTGCCCATCGGCATCCAGCACCTCGGCGGAGACGGCATTCGCCTCGTCGAGTGGCGGCGGATAGGCCTTGTCGGCAGCACCGAGCGCGAAAAGGGCCGCGCCGGCAAGAACGATGCCGGCCGCGGATCCGATCGCAAACTTGTGCCACCGCTTCATTATTGCGCTGCCACGACCTCCATCTTGCCTGTCGCCGTGCGGGCCGAAAGCTCGGGACGATACATGTCCTCGACGCTGGCGGCCGGATGGTCATAGGTGCCGGGGGTGACGGCGCGCACGACATAGGCGACGTTGAATTCGCGTTCATCGCCCTGAGCGCGGTTGAAGGCGGCGACGAAGCGGTCGAAGCGGAATTCGGTATGGGCAGCCGAGATCTCGCCGATCCAATCGAAATTCGTCATCTGGGCGCTGTCGACGAGATTCGGATTGTCGATCTCGAAACCGGCCGGCAGCAGGTCGGTGATGACGATGCGCGACGGCCAGTCGTTGGTTTCGCGCACATGGATGACGACCACGTAGCGCTCGTTCTGTTTCGCTTCGCTGACATTCGCCTCCTCGCCGTCGAGCGTGTAATAGCTGCGCTCGATGAGGAAGCCGTCGCCGCCGGCCGGCAACGGCGCGGTGGGGGCGGCCACGGTGGTGACAACGGCCGACACCGCCTCACCCGTCTGGTTGGTCAGCGTCAGCGGATGGTCGGCGAGCGCCTCGCCGGTCATGCGGGCCATATAGGCGCCGGTGTGTGCGGCACCGTTGACATCGACCTTCAAGCTGTCGTCACCGCCCTGGATGGCGCGCGCGGCAAGCAGCATCCAGGTTTCTTCCTGGGTGCTCTTGTATTTGCTGCGGCCCCATTCCTTGGCGACGGCCTTGGCGAGGTCAGGGATGACGGGCGGCACCGGCCGGCTTTCGGCGGCAAGCGCCAGGATCGCCGCGCCATCGCGCAGGATCGTGCCGTAATCGGTGCGCGACAGGTTCACGCGCGAGACCATCGATTGCTGCGACATCTGCAGGGCGTCGAGGAAGATGTTCTTCGAACGCTGGCCATCGCCGTAGAGCGCCAATGCGGCGGCGATATGCGCCTTGGCGAGCGGCGTCGGGAAGTCGTTGATCATCGTATCGGCATAGTAGCGCAGATCGCTGATCGCCGCCTTCTTGTTGCGGGCAAGCACGTAGATCGCATAGGCGATCTGGTCGCCCTGGCCCTTGATGTCGGTGGTGTAGGACAGCGTGTTCTGCAGGTTTTCCAGTGCCTGGACGAAAGCCCTTTCCGGCACGTCGTATTTCATTTCGCGGGCCCGCGTCAGGAAATCGGTGACGTAGGAATCGAGCCAGACGTCGCCCGAATCCGGTCCCCAGAGGCCGAAGCTGCCGGCCGAGGCCTGATAGGAGAGCACGCGGTAGATCGCATCCTGCACGCGGCTGTGCACGTCGTCGTCATTTGCGATGCCGGCCTGCTTCGCCACTTCGGCGAGGTAGAGCAGCGGCAGCGCCCGGCTGGTGGTCTGCTCGGCGCAGCCGAGGGGATAGCGGTCGAGCGTCATCAGCAAGGCCGGAATGTCGAAGGCGGCCGAACGGGTGACGTTGACGCTGATCGAGGCGCCGGGCAGCACGCTGTCGGCGAGCAGGTTCTTGTCGACGGTGAGTTTTGCCCCGGGCTTCAGCGCCAGCACCCGCCGTTCGGTGATCGGCAGGGAGGCCGGGCGCACCGGCACGTCGACCGTCTGGTCAAGCGAGAGGCCGGAGGCGTCGGAGAGGTTGATCGAGACGCTGCCGGCGCCCGGCTGTTTGCCGATGAGCGACAGCGTCAGCTCGGATTTCGCCCCGGCTTCGAGACGGATCGTCTGCGCGGCGGAGGCTTCTTCGATGCCGACCGCGTCGCTGCCGGTCAGCTGCAGCTTGTAATCGCCGGCCGGCGCATCGGTATTGGCAATGTCGAGGCGCAGATTGGCTTTGTCGCCGGGGGCAAGGAACTTCGGCAGGCTCGCGGTCACGACGACGGGATCGCGGATAATGACGTCCTTGACGGCGTGGCCGACACCCGTCTTCGTCCAGGCGACCGCCATGACACGCGCCGTGCCGTTGAATTGCGGAATGTCGAAGGAGACATGGGCCTTGCCTTCGGCGTCGAGCTTTACCGGGCCGGAGAAGAAGGCGACCAGCTTCTGCGTCGGCGGGCTTGCCTGCAGCGCCACGGCACCGCCGTCGCCGCCGGTCCGGAGCTTGCCGGTCGCACCCAACGAGCCGTCGATCAGCCGGCCGTAGAGGTCGCGGATTTCAAGGCCGAGCTGGCGCTGGCCGAAATACCAGTCCTCCGGGTTCGGCGGTTCGTAGCGCGTGAGGTTGAGGATACCGACATCGACGGCGGCAACCGTGACATAGGCATCTTCATTGGCACCGGCGCCGGCCACCTGCAGGCCGATATCGAGCGGCCCGCGCGGCAGCATCTTTTCCGGCGTGTCGAGCTTGACCTGCAGCGCCCGCTGTTCGGGATCGACCTTCAGCCATTTGATGCCGATCGAGCGCATCGGCATGTGGCTGTCCTGGGCGTCGCCAGGCCGGAAGAGCGTGGCGGTGACATAAGCGCCCGCACCCCAGTCCGCGGTCACGGGGATATCGACCTCGCCGCCGGTCTCGCCGATCGCAGCGTTCTGCACGGCGACCAGCTTTTCGGTGCCGGCCGTCACCATCAGCTCACCGCCGTAGCGCGAGGTGACTTTCAGCTTGGCGGTGTCGCCGATCTTGTAGCTGTCCTTGTCGAGGGCGATTTCCAGCCCGTCCGGTGTTTCGGTCGAGGTCGAGCTCACGAACCAGCCGGCGTCGAATTCGACGCTGGAGGTCGGACCGTCGGCATCCGGGCTTTCCACTTCGAGGCGATAGCGGCCCCATTTCACCGGCACGGCTATCTTGCCGCCGTCCATCGTCGCATCGACGCTGCCGTTGGCAACCTGCTCGGCGGTGTAGACCGGCTCGTATTTCCAGGCCGTTCCCTCGCGATACCATTGGTATTCGCGGTTGAGACTATAGAATTTCCAGCGCAGGCCCTTGGTCTCCTGCTTCTGTCCGCCGGCATTGACACCGATCACCGTGAAGTTGGCGATCGCGTTCTCCGGCAGGTCGTCGGAAAATTCCGGCTTGATGCCGATCGAAGCCCGCTCGGTCTTCACCGGCAGCACCAGCGAGCGCTCGATGGCGCGCCCGCCCGCTTCCTGCATGCTGATATAGACGGTGGCGTTGAGCAGCTGCGTCGTTGCCGGCAGCTCGCCGACGGTGAGGTCGGTCGAGGCTTCGCCGTTCTCGTCCAGTACCGGCAGGCCGTCGATCGGCAGGCGCGAATCCTCGCTCGCCTCCTCGTCGGCAAGCCCGAAGACGAAGCCCTTATAGGCGGCGCTCTCGCGCGTCGGCTTGACGACGACGTTGCCTTCGAGCGTTAGGCCGGCGGCCGGCGCGCCATAGAGATATTTGCCCGAGATGGTGATCAGCGCCGGCGTATCCGAGCCGATTTCCTTGGCTTCGGTCTTGATCTCCATGTCGGTGCGATCGGGCACGAAATCGTCGACGAGGAAACTCTTGCTGGCGATAGCGCTGCCCTTGGGGTCGGTATAGATGTTCATCGTCCAGGTGCCACGCATGGCATTTTCCTGGGTCGGGAAATCGACCGTGTAACCGCCGAGATTGCTGGTCTGGCTGACGATCCGCCGGTCTTCGACGCCGTCGGGGCGGCTGAAGATGAAGGTGAGCGGCAGGTTCTCGATGGCGGTGCCGTCGGTATCGCGGGCGAGCGCCTGCGCATGCACCGTTTCGCCGGCGCGGTAGATGCCGCGTTCGGTGAAGGTCAGGACGTCGATTGCGCCGGGTGCGGCGCGGCCGGTGACGCCGCGGTCGGAGAGATCGAAGCCGGCCCGCGTCATGTCGAGGAAGACGTAGTCCGAGGTGCCGTTTCTGGCGGCGATGACGGCAGGCGTCAGCGCCGCTGTGCCGCGGATCAGGCCGGCGGTGAAGGTGGCGCGGCCGTTTTCGTCGGTCGTCGCGGTGCCGAGCACTTCATTGTTCTTGGCGAGCAGCTGCAGTTCGACGCCTGCGATCGGCTTGGCCGAGGCGAGAGAACGGGTGAAGACGTTGAGCCCGTCGGTGCCGGCATAGGTGGTGACGCCGATATCGGAGACCAGGAACCATTGCGTCGCCTGCGAATCCCACTCCTGCGCCGGACCGTTCGGGCCTGTTGCCGTCAGCACGTAGATGCCGGGCTTGCGCTCGGGCAGCGCCTCGTCAACCGGAAAGCTGGTGACGATGTCCTTGTTGAGCTCGTTGGCGATGTCGATAGAGCCCTGCCAGACGAGTTCGCCGTTCTGATCCTGAATGGTCTGGGCGCTGTAGCCGTCGAGCTGGGTCAAGAATTGCGAATTGGTCAAGAGCGGCGCAATGGCGCGATCGCCGACGCGGTAGAGTTTGAGATTGGCCGAGCTCAGGTTGACCGAGACGAGCGGGATGCCGCGGCGCGCCGTCGACGGCAGCACGAAGCTGTCGCCGGTGAAACGCACCATCTGGCTGCGGTCCTTGATATAGACGTCGATGCTGACGGGTGCTTCGAGCGCCTCGTCGACGGAGGACGGCAGGCCGGTGCGGAAAGCGATCTTGTAGGTCTCGCCATGCGTCAGCCCCTCGACGCAGATCTGCTTGTCCTTGGTTTCCAGCGCCTTGGGGGCCGCGCCGTTCAGCGTCACGAAGGGCGTGTAGTCGGTGGTCTTGATCAGCGCCTCGGAGAAGGTGACGCAGGCGCGCGGCGTGGCGCTGTCGGCGTCGACCGTGTGTTCGGTGATGCGGAAGCCCTGCGTCGATTTCAGCTGCAGGTAGGCCGCCTGCACGTCCTCGGCGGCAACCAGCGCCAGGCTCGCCTTATAGGCGTCGAGGGCAGGACGGTAATTGGCGTTTCGCTCCAGAGCGGTGGCGAGGACGGCGAGCGCTTCGGCGCGCTTGGCCTTGGTGCGGGTCAGCTCATAGCCGTTCAGCGCGTCGACTACGGCCTGGCCGGTGACGCTGCTTTCCGTGCTGCCGAACGAAATGGCGGCACGCGCGGTTTCGAGCCAGAGATCGGCGTCGTCGGGCGTGATCGACAGCGCGCCGTGGAAGGCTATCAGCGCGTCGGTCAGGTTGTTGGCGGTCATGTCGAGGCGGGCATTGGCCGTCAGGCTGTCGACGCCCTGCCCCTGCTGGTCGTCGGCAAGCGCCAGATTGTCCTTGAAGTCATGGGCCTGCTGGATAAGGTCGTTCGTCAGGAAAGTCAGGCGCGGTGCAGCGCCGAGATCCGGCTCCTGCTTGCCGGATGTCTCGACGATCTTGCCGGCGATCGCGCCGGGGAAAGCGTTCATCGTCTTGAAGTCGGACTTCAGGAAACACCATTTCACCTTGGGATTGTAGGTGAAGGCCTTGCAGCTCTTGTCGCCGATGCACGAAGTCTTGCACTGCTCGAGCGAGACGTTCTGCTCGGTGCGAAGATCGAAGCCGAAGAAATCGGCGTCCTTGATCGTCTGGATGTCGCGCTTGGTCTCCGCAGCAGCGGCGGGAAAGCTGACGGCGATCGTGGAAAGAAATGCGACTGTCGCGAAAGCAAAGAACGAGCGCACGGACATAGGTTCCCCCCGGAAATGCAGGCTCTGACAGGCGGGCACTCTCCTCACTCCACGCAAGATTGTCAACTCGACTCGTGCGCTGTTTCAACTTCGCACAGGCGCTTTCGTCCGGCTGTCACATCGGCGTGAGTGATCGTCTTGTGATTTGCGGCTTTCACTGACATGAGCGAGGATTTGGGCGATCGCAGGAGGTCGCGCCATGTCCACGTCATCCCGCCGCAGGAGCCTTGCTGCGCTTCTTGCCGCGACTGTTCTTTCAATCGGTGCGAGTGCTGCGGGCGCCGCCGAAGATGCCGTCGTCATCCCGCCGCCCGCTGTCGACGAGACCGCGGGGGCAGGGACCGAGACCGCCATTTTCGCCGGCGGCTGTTTCTGGGGCGTCCAGGGCGTCTTCCAGCACGTCAAGGGCGTCAAGAGCGCCGTCTCCGGTTATGCCGGCGGTGAAGCCAAAACGGCGCAATACGAAACCGTCAGCACCGGCGCGACCGGTCATGCCGAATCCGTCGCGGTGAAATTCGATCCGAGAGAGGTGAGCTACGGCAGGTTGCTGCAGATCTTCTTCTCGGTGGCGCATAACCCGACGCAGCTGAATTTCCAGGGGCCGGACCGGGGAACGCAATACCGCTCAGTGCTGTTCGTCGCCGATCCCGAGCAGCGCAAGGTGGCCGAGCGCTATATCGACCAGCTCGACAAGGCGCATGTCTTCGCCCAGCCGATCGTTACCAAGGTGTCTGAAACCACCGGCTTCTATCCCGCCGAAGCCTATCATCAGGATTTCCTGACGCTCAATCCGACCTATCCCTACATCGTCTACAACGACCTGCCGAAGATCGAGAACCTGAAGTCGCTGTTTCCCGCCGACTACCGCAGCCAGCCGGTTCTCGTCAGGAAGGCCAAGGGCTAGGAAGCCGACAGAGCAATCGGTCAGGGCAAGATGTCTATGGGGGTGTGGTCGGGAACACGGGCCCAGATATCGCGCATCTCGGTGTTGGTGACGGCAATGCAGCCATCCGTCCAATCCCACAGCCGATGGGCGTTTCCGAACAGGCCCCAGCCATTGGGAAGGCCGTGGATCATGATAGCACCGCCGGGCGGAAAGCCATGGAATTCGGCGTTGCGCTGATCATTTGGGTTCGGATAGGAAATGTGCAGGCTGAGATGGGCCATGGATTTGGGATTTCGCCAATCGATTTCATAACGCCCTTCCGGTGTTTTCTTGTCACCTTCTCGCTGCTTGGGACCTGCGTCGGCTGCCTGCCCAAGCGAAATTCGATAGGTCGAGAGGGGAACATCCCCTTTGAGAAGGACCATGCGGCGTTCGGATTTATAAACGCGAATGAGGTCGGCCTGTTGCGCGAGCGGCGCATCTGGAGGCGGCGAACCTGAGCCGATCTTGGCCATCAATTTGGTGTAGGCGAACAAGCCGATGATCACGGCGGCCAAAACGATAAATTTATTTCTCAATATGGATTCCAATCTTCGAGCGGACGGGAGGGTTATACCGCCTTATCGCACCATCAGCCAGAAGAGTACGCGCTAGAATTGAGCGCGAGCCGGCGCCTCTTTTTTGCTGCACTTCCGTCACTTTAAGAATTTGTCAACGTTAACAATATCTTAAATATAAGAAATCGCGTTCCACCCCGGAACATATGGTCGAGTTGCCCGTTATGGCTGTGAGTTTCGTGTGGGATCGTCTGCCGGAGCGGATCCCTCTTTCGAAGTATGGGCGTAACCAAGGGGACGTATCATGGCCACCAATGTCGTGCGGCGCTGGCAACGAGATGATCTCATGAAACAGAGAGTATTGATCGTCGAAGATGAATTCCTCATTGCGCTCGATCTCGGGGCGACGGTGGAAGCCATGGGCATGCAGGTGGCGGGCCTCGCCAATGATCGCGAAGAGGCGCTGCGGCTGGCGCCGCTTGCCGATATCGCCTTCGTCGACGTCAATCTCGCCGACGGCCCGACCGGTCCGGAGATCGGCCGGCGGCTGGCGGAAGAACATGGTATTGCGGTGGTCTTCATGACCGGCAATCCCGAGGTGGTCGCCGATGGCGTCAAGGGCGCGATCGGCGTGGTCCAGAAGCCGGTCATGCCTTCGCTTGTGGAGCAGCTGGTAAAATATCTTGCCGCGCGCCAAGTCGGCATGTTCGCGGTCGTGCCGGCACAGATGACGGTTTTTACCTGATCGGAAGGGCCTGATCAGCCGGAAACGGCGGAGAATTGCGGCTGATGGCCGGCCTTCTCCGGCTCCGGCCTGCCATAGGCCTTGAGAAATGTACGCACGGCATTGCGCGCCGCCTTCTCCAGTTCCGCATCGCTGGGTGTTTCGCCGAAAAGCGTCATCATCTGCAGGTCGGCATTGCCGAGTGCGACGAACTGGCGGGCGGCGACGTCGAAATCGTCGATGACGAGCGCTCGGCCGTGGGCAAGCCGGGCGAGAAGCGCGGAAAGGGCGGTGGTCAGCTTACCCGGCCCCTGCTGGCGCCAGCTCTCGAAAAGGTGCGGATAGCGCTCGCCCTCGGTCTGCACCAGCTTGCGCAGGAATTTTCCGTCGTGGTTGCAGATGCAGTTCTTGTTGAGGCGCACGGCGAAGGCCGTCAGGTCGTCCTCGAGATTGTCGGCGTTTTCGGGGAAGCTCGACAACACGGAGAAGAGCATGGCGTTGGCGCGGTTCATGACGTCTTCAACGACGGCGACGAACAGCGTCTCTTTTTCGCGGTAGTGATTGTAGATCGTCTGGCGGGAGACACAGGCAACGGCGGCGATCTCGTCGATGCTGGCGCCGGCAAAACCCTGGCGGCAGAAGACGTCGGCTGCGGCATCGAGGATCGACAGGCGCTTGGCGCATTGTCCGCGCTGCCTATGCCCCGCCATTCCCGCCGGTGTCATGCGATCTTTCATGAGAGCGAAGATAAGACGTCTTGACGTTTTAGACAATGGCGTCTAATTTTACATCCGTGTCCAAATTTGTTGACACTCTTGGTTCCGCCGCTGGAGATATGAGCTCCCAACTTCGTCTTCGCGCGAACGATCGTCATTAACCTTCAAGAGCAATGCGGCGGAGCGGACGATCCGGCGCTTCCGTTGCGCTTTTAAGAAAGATCACCCTTATGACGGCTTCCTTCTTTCGCATTGCCCTCATTCTCGGCCTTCTCTCGGCCATCGGGCCTTTCGCCATCGACATGTATCTGCCAGCGCTGCCTTCCATCGGCCAGGACCTGCATGCCGATAACAACGTCACCCAGCTCACCCTTCTCGCCTTCTTCATCTCCTTTGCGCTCGCCCAGCTCGTCTACGGTCCGCTGTCTGACATGTGGGGCCGCAAGCTGCCGCTCTATCTCGGCATCGGCCTCTTCGCTGTCGCCTCGATCGGCTGTGCGCTCGCCACCAATATCGAAACGCTGATCGCCTTCCGTTTCGTCCAAGGCATCGGCGGTGCCGCCGGCATGGTCATTCCGCGCGCCATCGTCCGCGACATGCACACCGGCGTGCAGGCCGCCCGCCTGATGTCGCTGCTGATGCTGGTCTTCTCGATCTCGCCGATCCTGGCACCGCTGACCGGCAGCGCCGTCATCGAATTCTACGGCTGGCGCGGCGTGTTCTGGGCGGTGACGATAGCCGCCTTCATCGGTCTCGTCCTGCTCGCCACCCAGCTCGAGGAAACCCGCTCGGTCAACGAGCGCAGCGGCAGCGGTCTGAAGAGCGCCATGGCGGCCTACCGCCTGCTGCTCACCGACCGCCATTTCCTGACACTGACCTTCATCGGCGGCCTCGGCATTTCAAGCTTCCTCGTCTATCTCGCCAACTCGCCCTTCGTGCTGATCCAGCATTACGGGCTGACGCCGACGCAATATAGTTTCGCCTTCTCGATCAATGCCGTGTCCTTCTTCGCGGTATCGCAGGCGACGGGCTGGCTCGGCGAGCGTTTCGGCCTGGTGCGCGTCATGCGGATTGCCGTCAGCGCTTATGCGCTGGCGATGGTGGTGATGGCGGTGGTGATGGCCTCTGGCTTCAATCAGCTGCCTGTCCTGGCGAGTTTCCTGTTCATCGGCTACGGCTTCCTCGGCCTCGTCATCCCGACGAGCGCGGTGCTTGCCCTTGAGGATCACGGCGAGATCGCCGGCACCGCCTCGTCGCTGATGGGCACGCTGCATTTCGTCATCGCCGCCGTCGCCATGGTCATATCGAGCCTCTTCTTCGACGGCACCGCCGTTCCGATGGCCGCCGGCATTGCGCTTTGCGCCTTCGCAGCCTTCGTGCTGACCCAGGCAACGATCGGCCGCCGCGCCGCTGTTGCTGCCGCCGAATGATCGAAGACCGGCCGCACCCGGCTCTCCGGGTGCGGCCACACGATTCGGCCGCGGCTGCTCGAGAAAATGCAACGCGCAATTGATTATCATCTGACCGCTCTATCTACGCCATGACGAAGCATGGTCATTTCGGAGGATACGCATGGTCGACGAGAAGCGGCTGATCTCGAAAATCACCTGGAAGCTGATGCCTTTTCTCGGCATCCTCTATCTCATCGCCTATATCGACCGGCAGAATGTCAGCTTCGCCAAGCTGCAGATGGTCGATGCGCTGGGAATGAGCGAATATGCCTATGGGCTCGGGGCTTCGCTGTTCTTCATCGGCTATTTTCTTTTCGAGGTGCCGAGCAACCTCTTTCTCGACAGGCTCGGCGCCCGTGTCTGGTTCGCCCGCATTCTGGTCTCCTGGGGCATCGTCACCGTGGCACTCGCCTTCACGCAGAACGCGACGATGTTCTATATCCTGCGTTTCCTGCTCGGTGTCTGCGAAGCCGGCTTCTTTCCCGGCGTGCTCTATCTGCTGACGCTGTGGTTTCCCTCGGTCTATCGCGGCCGGATGGTCGGGCTGTTCATGATCTTCAGCGCGATCGCCAATGCCGTCGGTGCGCCGCTCGGCGGCGTGCTGCTCGATCTCGACGGTCTCTACGGCTTTGCCGGCTGGGAATGGGTCTTTCTGGCGACGGGTGTTCCGGCTGTTATCGCCGGCATCGTCACCTTCTTCTATCTTCCCGGCCGGCCGGAAAATGCTGGCTTTCTGACAGGCGAGGAAAAGGCCTGGCTCGAACGCAGGCTCGCCTCGGAAAATGCCGGCATGGGCGAAAACGCCGGAAACGGCTTCAGGGCACTCATCGACCCACGCGTGCTGCTGATGGCGCTCTGCTATATTGCCTTTCCGCTTTCTGCCTATGGGCTGAGCTATTGGCTGCCGACCATCGTCAAGGCCTTCGGCGTCAGCAACACGGTGAACGGTTTCCTCAACATCATTCCCTGGGTGCTGGTCGCGATCGCGCTCTATGTCGTTCCCGCCATGGCCGACAAGGCGCCATCGAAGACGCCCTATATCGTCATTCCGGCCGTCATCGGCGCCGCCTGCCTGCTGCTCTCGGCGCTGATCCCGAACCACACCCTGCAATTCGCCTTCCTCTGCGTCGCCGCTGCCGGCATCTTCGCGCCGCAGCCGGTGTTCTGGAGCCTGCCCTCGCGTTTCCTGAAGGGGGCAGGGGCGGCGGCTGGTCTTGCCGCCATCAATTCGGTCGGAAATCTCGGCGGCTTCGTCGCCCAGAACGTCGTGCCCTGGATCAAGGATGAGAGCGGCAGCACGATCGCGCCGATGTTTTTCCTCGCAGCCTGCCTTGCTGCCGGCGCCCTGCTGGTCTTCTTCGTCACCCGGCAGCTGTCGAGCCGGGAGCCTCCGGCGGCGCCGAGCCGGGTCTGAGGAGCTTCACGGCATCAGCGTGAAGGCGTCGCTTTCGCCTGGCACGAGCTCCATCGGCCAGATCCGGTTGCGGGCGCCCTGCGGATAGTGCTCGGCATAGGCCGGCATGGTGGCGAGCAGGGTTTCGCCGAGCTGGGCGCCGAGATCGCGCAGCGACATGCGGAAGGAGGTCAGCGACGGCTGCAGGAAATGGGTGCGCGGCTCCTCACGGAAACCGACGACGGCGAGATCGCGGCCGGGCACGATGCCGGCTTCGGCAAGCCGCCGGTAAAGCCCGATCGCCATCAGCTCGTGGATCAGGATGATCGCGGTCGGCCGCTCTTCGATCATCAGCAGTTCGTGGCCGGCCTGATAGCCGCCCTGTTCGCTCGACTTGACGCGGATGACGAGCGCCGGATCGAAGGCAATGCCGTGGCGTTGCAGCGCCTCACGGTAACTGTCGATGAAGATGTAGCCGAGGTTGATGTCGGAGGAGGGGGCCGCTACCGCGATCCGCCGGTGGCCTTTCGCCACCAGCCGGTCGACACCGCGCGCCGCCACGCCTTCGAAATCGAGGTCCATCCAGGTGTAGCTGCCGCCGGACGCGCTGCGGCCGAGCGCCACGAAGGGAATGCGGGCCTTTTCCAGAAGCTCGATGCGCCGGTCGGTGCGCCGGGTCGCCGAGATGATCAGCGCATCGACGAGGCGGCGCGCCACCATGCGCTTCAGATATTCGTGCGGATCTTCGTCGTCGGGGCAGGGCAGCATGACCAGATCGAGCTTATGGCGGGAAAAGACGCTCTGCAGCCCGTCGGTGACGCCGAGGAAGAAGTCGTCGCTGTTTTCGACCGTCTCGCGGCTGACCTCGAGCATCAGCCCGATGACGTTGGTCATGCCCTGGCGGAGGCTGCGGCCCGACTGGTTGGCGACGTAACCGAGCTCTTCGGCGGCGGCGAGCACGCGCCGGCGCGTTTCGTCGTTGACGTCAGGCTTGCCGTTCAGCGCACGGGATACGGTCCCGATCGAAATGTCGAGATGTTTGGCAAGCTGGCGAATTCCCTTCATCTCAAGCGATCTTCCTCCCTGACAGCGCGCGCGTCATTTCAGGCGCAAAGGACGCTGCAACACTTTGATCCACGCGTCTTCTTGCCACAGGATGGCGTCCGCGAAAAGCGGGGGAGGCGGTCAGGGTTCGAAGCTTCGGCGGATGACGAGTTCCGGAATGACGCGCTCATGCGCTGGCGGCGAGCCCGGATTTTCCAGCCGCCGCTCCATCAGTTCGACGGCGCGTTGCGCCATGGTCTGCGGATCCTGCCGGAAGCTGGTCAGCTGATAACTCAGCCAGGCGGATTCCGGCACGTCGTCGAAACCGATGACGGCGACATCCTCGGGGATGCGCAGCCGCGCTTCCAGGCGCACGACATCCATCAGCCCGAAGGCGATCTGGTCGTTGGCGCAGAAGACGGCGTCGGGCTTTATCTTCTCCGAAAACAGCGCGCGCCCGGCGGTGACGCCGCCCTCATAATCGGAATCGCCGCCGCGGGCGACGACGACCGATGCGCCGAGTGTCTCGGCAGTCGCAAGGAAAGCGCCTTCGCGCTCGGCGATAGAGGGCGTTCCGGTGTTGGAGCCGATGACCGCCAGCCGCCGCCGGCCACTTTCGTAAAAGGCCGCCGCCGCCTTGCGCGAGGCTTCGGAATTGCCGGCGCGCACATGGTCGGCATCGGGCTCCGAACGGCCGATGACGACGAGCGGCTGGCCGTTTCGCTGCGCCAGTTCGAGGAAACTTGCCGGCGGCGAGCCGGACAGGATGATGATCGCCTCGGCGCGGTGGCCGATCAGCATCTTCTGGGCGGCAAGCAGTTCGTCTTCCGTCTGGCCGGTGTTGATCAGGATCGGAATGCTGCCGCGTTGGATCAGGCTTTTGGCAAGCGCCGCGGCCAGATGCGCGCGAAAGCCCACTTCCGGCCGCGTCGCGACGATGCCGACGAGGCGGCTCTGATTGGCAAGCACACCGCGCGCGAGATCATTGACGTGATAGCCAAGTTGTTCAGCGGCCCGCAGCACCTTTTCGCGCGTTGCCGGCGCCACGCTTGCACCAGGCGTGAAGCTGCGCGACACGGCAGAACGCGAAACGCCCGCCAATTGCGCGACCTGCTCGGCGCTGACGAAGCGCATGCGTTCTTTCTTCGGCGGCTTGCCGCCGTTCACCGGACCATCATTCATCGGCTTCAGCTATTGGGCGTCTCTGACATCAGGATGACAGGAAGCGTATGGGAGTGCGAATTTTTGCGATGGCGGTGCCGTACGTCGGCATGACCGGGCGGTTCGCGCCCCACGCAAGACCCCTCCCCGCAAGGGGAGGGACTAACGCGCTGCGCCAACTGGGGCAAACGTCAGCCTTTCTGCGGATGTAAGGGTGAGATAAAAAACAGCGGGGCGGCATCCAAGCCTCTGCCCCTTGTGGGGAGGGGTTTTTCTCGAATGAGGAGCTGATCTCTTGGCCGGGATGTGGCTGATGTCGAACAAAAAATACCGAGGCTGCGGGATGCAACCTCGGCCAAGGGCGAAATCAACGGCGATGACGAAAGATCAGATCAACGCCGCTGCAATAGTTCGGAGGGACTACTCGCAGACCCGCACGGTTTCGGCATGATAGCCGCCATCATAGCGGTTGCGGACATCGCGGTCCTCATACCAGCATCTCGGTGCCGGTTCGACATAGCGGGGGCCATCGACATAACGCGGCTCTTCGACGTAGCGAGGGCCGCCGCCATTGGCGATTGCGCCGCCAATGAGCCCGCCGACAACACCTGCGGCAACGCCGCCGGCGATGATTCGGCCGGTGTTATCATGATGATGGTGGTCGCGGGCGGCAGCAGGCTGAATGGCCGATCCAACAAGGGCCGTAGCGATCAGCAGGCTGCAAATTGCTTTTTTCATAACATTCTCCTCAGTAGCACTCGCCCCGGATAAAAGGGAAATACGGCAGCAACACGTTTGTTCGTTCAAACTTTGCAACATTCGTCAATGCATGTCATCTGCTTTCACGTCGCCGATTGCGCCGCCGTCGTCTCTTCCAGCACATCTTCGGGAATATCGTCGAAGGAGGCGTAGTTGAGATTATAGAGCTTGGAATAGAGCTTGCCGTTTTTCATCAACTGCCGGTGGTTGCCGCTCTCGATGATTTCGCCGTTCTGCAGCACGATGATGCGGTCGGCTTCGCGGATCGTCGCCAGCCGGTGGGCGATGACGAGGCCGGTACGGTTTTCGAGCAGCTTCACCAACGCCTTCTGGATCAGCATCTCGGTATAGCTGTCGATATTGGCCGTCGCCTCGTCGAGCACCAGGATTTTCGCATCCGCCACCAATGCGCGGGCAAAGCTCAAGAGCTGGCGCTGGCCGAGCGAAAGATTGCCGCCACGCTCGCCGAGAACGCTGTCGTAGCCATCGGCCAGGCGCATGATGAAATCGTGCGCGCCGACGGCTTTCGCCGCCTCGATCACGTCTTCGCGCGTCGCTTCCAGCTTGTGGTAGCGGATGTTTTCGAAAACGGTGCCGGTGAACAGGAAGGGTTCCTGCAGCACCATGGCGATCTGCGCCCCGAGCGAATCCTGCGTCAGATCGCGCACATTATGGCCGCCGACCAGCACCTGGCCTTGCTGCACATCGTAGAAGCGATGGATCAGCGACATGCAGCTCGATTTGCCGGACCCCGTCGGTCCGACCAGCGCCACCGTCTCGCCGGGATTGACCTTGAAGCTGACATGCTTCAACACCGGATGCTTCGGATTGTAGCCGAAGACGACGTCCTTGAATTCCACCGAGCCGTCCATGTCGCGCGACAAGGCCTTGGCATCGGGCGCGTCCTTGATGTCGACAGGCACGTCGAGCACTTCGGTCAGCCGCTGGCCCGACGCCATGGCGCGCTGCATCACCGAATATTGCAGGGTCAGCGAACGGATCGGGTCGAAGAAGCGCTGGATGTAGAACAGGAAGGCGACGAGCACGCCGACATCGAGCGCCTGATTGAGAACGCGGGCGCCGCCGACGACGATGACGAGCGCCATCGCAACACCGGTCAGGCTATCGACGATCGGCACCATCACCTGCGCATAACGTGCGGCCGTCAGATGCGTCAGGAGATTGGCACGCGCCTTGTCGTCATAGAGCGTGAAGTTGACGCCCTGCCGGTCCATGCTCTGGACGGCGCGCACGCCGTGGATGGCTTCGGCAAGCGCGCCGTTTGCAACCGAATTGGTTTCGTGGGCCGCCATGAAGGATTTGCGGGCGAGCGGCAGCCAGAACAGCCGGACGACGAAGAGCACCGGCAGCACCGAGAGCGTCAGCAGCCCCAGCTTGAAATCGAGGTAGAGCATCACGAAAACGATGCCGAAGAGCAGCACGATGTCGCCGACTGACAGCACCGAGGTTTCGAGGAATTCCTGCATCGAATTGACGTCGCCCTGCAGGCGCGACATCAGCCGCCCCACTTCGGTCTTGTCCATGAACGAGAGCGAGACGCGCTGGAGATGTGAAAACATCGCCCGGCGGATATCGAAGAGCACGTCTTCCGCCACGCCGCCGACCAGCGTCTCCTGCGCGTAACTGGCGGCATAGTTGATCAGGATGGCAATGGCGAAGGCGGCGATCGCCCAGATCAGCGCCGACGGACTGCCGCCCGGCGACATGCCGTGGTCGATGGCATAACGGATGATCAGCGGGATCAGCAATTGCATCATCGTGAAGGTCAGGACGGCGACAACAGCCCAGGCGACCTGGCGGCGATAGGGATGAACGAAGGCCCAGATGCGCTTGATGATATTGCCGTCGAAGGCCTTGCCGAACATCTCCTCCTCGACGCGATGCGAACCGACCACCGCCCGCGGCGGGCGGCGTCCATCCTCGCGAACGTCGGGACGCTCGGTTTCCAGTTCCTCGGCCATGCCATTCCTCCCGCGGCCATCCCATTGGGTGGCCCGCATAAGTCACTACCCGTTTGCTAGGCGCTCAAGGCTTCGTCGCCCGGCCGCACCTGAAGATCGTAGAGCGCCTTGTAGCGCCCGCCGAGCGTCAGCAACGCCGCATGCGTTCCGCGTTCGACGATCCTTCCGTCTTCGACGAACAGGATCTGGTCGGCATGCATCAGCGAACTCAGGCGATGGGCGACAATGATCGTGACGCGGTCGGCGGCATAGCGGCGCATGGCGCTGCGGATGCGCTGCTCGGTGGCGGCGTCGATCGCCGCCGTCGAATCGTCGAACACCATCACCGCCGGCTTCAGCATCAGTGCGCGGGCGATCGAAAGACGCTGCCGCTGGCCGCCGGACAGCGAAACGCCGCGCTCGCCGACGACGGTGCCGTAACCGGTGGGCAGGCCGAGCACGTAATTGTGTAGCTGGGCGCTTTCGCTGGCGCGTTCGATGCGGCCTTCCTTCGCCCACGGGTCGCCATAGGCGATGTTGTTTTCGATCGTCGTCGTGAACAGGAAGGAATCCTGCTGGACGACGGCCACCGCCCGGCGCAGCGATTGCAGCGTCGCCTTGCGGATATCCTGGCCGTCGATGGTGATCTTGCCGCCAGTGACGTCGTAGAAGCGCGGGATCAGATGGGCGATCGTCGACTTGCCGCTGCCCGGAGGGCCGACGATGCCGATCGTCTGGCCGCGCCTGGCTTCGAAGGAGACATCGTGGAGCACGGTGCGCTTTTCCGAACCGGGATAGGCGAAGCTGACATTTTCGAAGCGCAGCACGCCGTCGGTGAGCTTCAATTCCTTCGCATCCGGCGCATCCTTGATTGATATGTCGAGGTCGAGCAGGGCAAAGAGGCGCGAGCCGCAGGTGGAGGCGCGGGCAAAGGCATTGACCATCAGGCCGAGCTGGCGCACCGGCATCTGCAAAATGGTCATGAAGGTCAGGAACGAGGCCAGCGTGCCGACGGTGATCTCGCCCGACATCACCTTGCCGCCGCCGATCCAGAGCACCAGGCCCATGGCCGCGAAGAAGGAGAAGGTCATGGCGCTGGTATTGACGACGCGGATGCCGACGCGCTGATGCGCGAGCGCCAATGCGTTCTTCGACGCCGCCTCGAATTTCGACATCTCGTGGTCCTGGGCGGCAAAGGCGCGCACGACGCGGATGCCGCCGAGATTTTCCTCCATGATGCGGGTCAGCACCGAAAGCCGTTCCTGCAGGTCGAGCCAGGTGGCGCGCAGCCGGAGCTGCGTCACCGAGGAGCGCCAGCCGACGAAGGGCACGAAGGAGAGCGAGAGAAGACCGAGCACGACATCGGTCGACAGCAGCATATAGGCGCCGATGCCGATCAGGATCGACAACAGGATCATCCGGACGAGCGCGGTGGAAAAATACATGCGCACGCCTTCGAGATCGAGCAGGCCGATGGTGATCAGGTCGCCGGAATGCACCGTGTCGTGAAAGCTGAAGGAGAGCCGCTGGATCTTCTCGTAGCAGGCCAGCCGCAATTCGTAGCCGATGTGATGGCCGACGGCTTCGCTGTAATAGTTCTGCACCATGGTGAAGAGGCCGCGCAGCACGGCCGCGCCGAGCAGCAGCAGCGCCGTGGTCAGAAGTGCATCCTGCGCCGCCTGGCCGGCCGTCCCGCCGCTCATCGCCATCTGCGTGTGGTCGACCGCCTGGCCGAGAAGGCGCGGGATCATCAGCTGGAAGGTGGAAGCGACAAGCGTGGCGCCGATCGCAAAGCCGGATTGCCAGGGGTGGCGGAAGGCCATCATGGTGATGCGCACCAATGTGTAGAGGCCTCGGCCCCAGCCTGCCGCAGTTGCAAGCGCCATCGAAGCCGAAGGCTTCGTCGCGCGTATTAACGCATCGCTGCTCACGGTATTTTTTCCAAATGATGTGTGGTCGGACGCTGGCCCGAAAAGACGGCAAATCCATGAAGGGATTGATTGCACCGTCACTTTTGCCGATTCCATTTGGGGGTTCAAGTAAAGAATTCACCAGTTGGTTATTTTTACGTGAGGCACTCGCACCCCTTGGGAACAATCGGCGCGCGGGTGGGTTGCGGCAGCAAACCCCGACAGGCAACCGCTACGGAGAGACCCATGCCGCTGAAAGCACTTGCCCTCAACGCGACGCTGAAGACCAGCGACGCCAAGGATCCGTCTTCGACCGACCGGATGATCGCTCTCATCGACAAGGCGATGTCCGCTTATGGCGTCGTGACCGAAGTTCTCCGCCTTGCCGATTTCGACGTCAAGCCGGGCGTCACGTCGGACGAGGGCAATGGCGACGACTGGCCGGATATTCGCGCCAAGGTGCTGGACGCCGATATCCTGCTGATGGCGACGCCGATCTGGCTCGGCCAGCCATCCAGCGTCTGCAAGCGGGCGCTCGAGCGTATGGACGCCTTCCTCGACGAGACCGACGATCAGGGCCGGATGGTGTCTTACGGAAGGGTGGCTGCCGTCGCCGTCGTCGGCAATGAGGACGGCGCCCATCATGTCTCGGCCGAGCTCTATCAGGCGCTGAACGATGTCGGTTTCACCATTCCGGCAAATGCCGTTGCCTACTGGGTCGGCGAGGCGATGGGCTCCACCAATTTCGTCGATCTCGACAGGGTGCCGAAGGTCGTGACGACAGCCGTCGATATGCTGGCGCGCAACACTGCGCATCTGGCCGGCCTATTGAAGGCGAAGCAATATCCGGGCGAAGGCGACTGATGAAATGCGGTGAAACGCGGCCCAGGGCGGGGCGGCCTTGCCCTTCCAGGTCGCCTGCGGGCCGCTCGCACGGACCCGATCCTGCGGCATATGTTTGGGAATCGCCGCATGAACCTCATCAATGCATGATCCGCTGTTTATGCGTTGAACCTCAATCTGCACAGGTGCGTGCGGCCGAAGCCGCAGAGGAGTTGCGCTGACGGTTCAGGGACTTTTTTCCGCGAGAGCCAATGCGGGCGGCGCAGATCTCTGCCGTCCCGCGCATTGCGATCGTCTCACGCCGGCCGTTCGGAAGCGCTTGCTCGCCACTTGATGAGGCGCTTCTCGGCGATGTCCAGAATGCTGTCGATAATCAAGACGAAGATCGCGAGGATCAGGATGCCCGCGAAGACTCCAACCGCATCGAAATTGCCTTCGGCCTGAGCGATCAGATAGCCGAGCCCGGCAGAGGAGCCGAGATACTCGCCGATGATTGCCCCCACAACGGCGAAGCCGACCGAAGTGCGCAAGGACGACAGAATCCAGCTTGCCGCTGCCGGGAAATAGACATGGCGAAGCAGGTCCGACCGAGTGCCTCCCAGAATGCGGGCGTTCGACAGTACCACCGGGTTGACTTCGCGCACGCCTTGCATAGCGTTGAAGAACGTCACGAAGAACACCAGCGTTACGGCGAGCGCCACCTTGGACCACAGCCCAAGGCCGAGCCATAACACGAAGATCGGCGCGAGCACGACACGGGGAATTGCGTTCAGCCCCTTGATGAAGGGGTCCAGAATGCGTGCGGCCGAACGGCTGAGGCCGAGCCACACGCCCGCCGCGACGCCAAGTGCCGTTCCAACGAGATAGCCGAGCACGGTTTCCGTGAGGGTGATGGCGACATGGCTATAAAAGCTGACGTCCGCGACCCAGGATACAACCTGGTCGAAGATGTCGACCGGAGCCGGAAAAAAGAAGACGTCAATGACGCCTGCCGCGACACCGAGCTGCCAGCCGCCGACAATTGCCACAAGCAGCACGATTTGGATAAGGCGTTCAGTCATGACATTCATAGCTTTTCTCCACTTCGCCGCGCAGCGATGACCAGATGTTGCGATAAAGATCCATGAAGCGCGGATCGAGCTTGATTTCAGCGACATCACGCGGACGTTCGAGGTCGACGGGGAAGCTGTCGATCACGCGCGAGCGCGGTCCGGCGGCAAGCACGACGACCCGATCTCCGAGCGCAATGGCCTCTTCGAGGTCGTGCGTTATCATCACCACGGCGCGCCGTTCCTCCTGCCAAAGACGCAGCAGCTCGTTCTGCATCAGGTGACGGGTATGGATGTCGAGCGCGGAGAAGGGCTCGTCCATAAGGATGACCTTGGGGCCGGTAATCAGCGCCTGGGCCATCTGCACGCGCTTGCGCTGGCCGCCCGAAAGCTGATGTGGATAGCGATACTCGAACCCTTTGAGCCCGACTTTCGCCAGCCATCTCATCGACCGCTCGCGGCGTTCGGCAGCGCCGACACCTTTGAACATGGGGCCGAGCTCCACGTTTTCGATTGCGGTCTTCCACGGAAGCAATGCATCCTGCTGGAACAAATAACCGATGTCGTTCTGGATCCCGCGCACGGGCTGACCATCGATGGAAACAATGCCACTTGCAGGTTTCAGGAGACCGGCAATGGCATTGAGTATGGTGCTCTTGCCGCATCCAGTCGGTCCGACGATGGCGAGGAACTCGCCATCGGAGACACTAAGGTTGACATCCTGGACAGCCACATAGGCGCCGAAGGACATGGTGACCGAGTCGATGGAAACCATCGCCTCTGCTCGACTCGGATGGTTGGTCGGGGGTGCGGTTTTCAATACGGCCAATTCCATGACCTCCTCCTGTCAGTTGGCAGCGGCGTTGGGGACCTTGTCGACGAACTCGTTCGTGTAGGTTTTCGTAAGGTCGATTTCAGCTGTGGCGACTTTTTCGTTAAAGCTCTTCAGGACGGCGAGCGGAATCTTGATGTCTTCCTCGTTTATGCGCCCGTCCTTGGAGAAGATCGTCTTCGCGTTCTCCACTGCCTTGATGTAAGTGTCACGATCGCCGGAAATGAACTCCTTCGGGAGTTTTTCGACGATCTCTTCAGCGGAATGGCTATTCATCCATTCGAGCGCTTTGACGGTCGCATTGGTGACCTTCTGAATGGTCTCGGGGTTTTCGTCGATGTAGTGCCGTGTGGCGTAGAGGACGGAGGTTGGGTAAATCCCGCCATAGATTGCTCTGGCACCGTCGTCGCTGCGACCGTCGATCAGGATCTTGCCGACACCCTTGGCCTCGATGAAGGTGGCAGCCGGGTCGTAATTGACGAGTAGGTCGACTTTGCCCTGTTCAAGCGCTGCGACAGCGGCCGACCCGGAGCCGACACCGATCAGAGAAACGTCGTTTGCGGACAAGCCGTTGCGTTGCACGTAGTAGCGGACAAAGAAGTCGGAAGACGAACCCGGCGAAGTGATCCCGACTTTTGCACCTTTGATCGTTTCCGGCTTCGCCGGATCGAATTTACTATCCTTGCCCCCAGCCAGAACGAGCCCTGAATTGCGGGCGAGCTGCACGAACGCCACGACGGCCTTCTTCTGCGATTGCATCTGGATCGTATGGTCGTAGAAGCCGACGGCAATGTCCGTTGAGCCTGCAACAAGCGCCTGAAGCGTCTTCGAGCCGCCCGACGCAAAGTTTTCCACGGTCACCTCCAGCCCCTCCTTTTCATAAAGGCCGAGCCCTTGGGCGACGGGAAAGGGAAGATTGTTGAGGTTGTAGGATCCGACACTGATGCGGACTGGATCCGCCAATGCGGAGCCGGTAAACGCGACAGTTGCCGCGAGGGCGAGCATAAACTTGCGCATGATGACATTCTCCTCCTATTGGTGGCGCCCTCCCGGCGGCCAGAGCTATTATGCCGCGCAACCCAGTTGCGTGACAGGTTTTGCTAACACATGTCCTTCGAACAGCCGGCGGGCAGTGCGAAGAATTCCGGCGACGACCTTGCCGTCCCGCTCATACAGTTTGACATCCAGGTGGCCGCTGGGGTGCTCGATGGAAAGAACAACCGGGGGAACTTGCCTGCCGATCAGAAGCGAAGCGACCGTATCCTGGCTGATACAGGCTGTGGCGATCCCAACGGCGCCCGTGGTCGCCAGGGATGGATGACATTGATGCGGCATGAAATACCGCACGCTGATGTCGCCTCCGGTCTTTGGACGGCATATGAGCACCGGCTTTGGCGTTACCTGATTGCGCACGTCTCCAAGGCCCATTCGTTCGCCAGCGGCGATGCGCAACTTTTCCAGCCGTTCAAGCAATTCCTTATCAGCGTCGAGTTCGGCCGCTGATTCCAAGCCGGTTGTGCCGATCGAAACTGCCTCGATCAAGATCATCGGCATGGCGCAGTCGATGCAGGTGACAGCGACGCCATCGATCAGGTCGATGGGTTTGCCGGTGGGAAAGAGCTGTCCGGTACGAGCCCCGGCTGCGTCCATGAAGGTCAGCGCGATCGGTGCTGCACGGCCGGGCACGCCGTCAATTGCAGCTTCCCCGAGATAGGAGACGCTGCCATTTGGGGTGGGGACTTCGGCCTCGATCAGCTTGCCGGTGTTGACGTTATGGATCCTAACGAGCGTGGCGACTCCACGAACCGGGACAAGTCCAGCTTCGATGGCAAACGGTCCGACTGCCGCGAGCATGTTGCCGCAGTTCGGCGAGGTGTCGACAATCTGTTGATCGACCCGCACCTGAGCAAAGAGATAATCCACGTCCGCGCCAGGAACGGTGGCAGGTCCGATGATGGCCACCTTGCTCGTGACCGGGTTGCCGCCACCAATTCCGTCGATTTGCAACGGATGGCCCGAGCCCATGATCGAGAGCAGGATTTTGTCACGCTGATCGGCAGCCGCGGGAAGGTCGCTCGCCAGGAAGAACGGGCCTTTTGATGTGCCGCCTCTCATCAGAACGCAAGGGATAGCCGTCAGGTCGTTCATTGCTTGTGCATCCATCGGAATTATGTCATCGCCGTATCAATCGGCGCTATTTGATCCGATTATCGGAAAAAGCGTTTATTTGTGAAATGCTAAGAATCACAGGATTGATGCACGATGAGCATTAATTGCGAAATTCTTGACCTTCGAGCCTTCCTGGGCGTTGTAGAATTGGAGAGCTTTAATCGCGCTGCGGACGCTCTGCATATGTCACAGCCTGCGTTGAGCCGCCGCATTCAAAAATTGGAGCAGGTTATCGGGGCGCCGCTCTTGGAACGGACGACCAGGCACGTATCCCCGACGGCTCTCGGTACGGAGCTCGTGCCGCTCGTCCGACGCATGCTCGAGGAGTTTGATGGCTCTCTCTTTGCTGTCCGTGACGTTGGACCCAATCGAGGCGGATTGGTGACGATTGCATGCCTTCCAACCGCGGCATTCTATTTCCTGCCTACGGTCATCCGCCAGTTCAATGAAGACTATCCGAACATCCGCTTTCGTATCCTCGATCTGCCTGCCACGGACGGCCTTCGCGCCGTGGCAAGTGGGGAGGTGGAGTTCGGCATAAACATCATGGGCACCTCCGACCCCGACCTCACCTTCGAGCGGCTTGCGGAAGATCCATTCGTGCTTGCAGCGCGAAAGGATCATCCTCTTGCGACAAAACAATGGGTCGAGTGGGCGGAACTAGAGCCCTATCATTTGATTACGGTTCATCGGTCGAGCGGCAACAGAACGCTGCTGGACGCGGCACTGGCAAAATCGAACATCAAACTTCGCTGGTTCTACGAGGTAACGCATCTGTCTACCTCCCTCGGGTTGGTGGAGGCGGGCCTCGGGATCTCGGTGCTGCCACGAATGGCAACCCCGCGAGAAGATCATCCATTCCTGATCACCCGCCCCATCCGCAATCCCGAGATATCCCGCACAATCGGTGTGGTTCGACGTCGCGGCGGCACCTTGTCGCCGGCGGCAGAGCGGTTTCTTGAGATGCTGATAGGGGTATGGGGAGCGTGATCGAAAGGCTCGGCGCAACGCAAACGTGGCCAGGTTGAAGATACGCTAAGAGGAAGCGCAGAAAGTAGATGGCCGAAGCCTCCGATATTGACCCGCAAATCGGCGGATCTGGCAAATCTGTTGCAGACGAGGTGGTACAAGGCTGATGACGAGTCGCGGCCCTGCGGCGCGAGGCTGTTTGATCGAAAATATGCCGTGATTTCGACAACTTAAGCATCGCGCCCAATAAACCCCTTGCCACCCGCGGTTTTTAGCGCTTTCATACACGACTAGTTTAATAGACTATGGACGAGCCTGATCGCTCCCCTAGTTCCCATGCGGGCCGCTCGTACGGCCCCCGATTCTGCGGCGGATGTTGTGAATGGCCGCATGAACCTCATCAACGCATGAGCCGCTGTTTTATGCGTTGAAACCTCGATCGACCCACGGTGCGGATGAAGCCGCAGAGGAGTTGCGATGACGGTTCAAGGACTTTTTTCGGCGAGAGCCAATGCGGCGGCGCAGATATCCGCGGTGCCGCGCATTGCCATCGTCGGGCGCGGCTTTTCCGGGATGATGGCGGCGATCGCGCTGATGAAGACGGTGCGTGCGCCCTTCCACCTGCAGCTGTTCGATCCGAATTCGTCGGTCAGCGGCGGGCAGGCGCTGGCTTCTGTCCGCGCCTCGACGATCCTCAACACCCGCGTGCGCGATCTCTCGGTCTCGCTCGGGGACAACGACGATTTCAACGACTGGCTCTGCAGCAACGCCGTCTTCCGCGCCGCCGTGCCGGCCGCCATCCCCGGTTTCCGGCAGATCTTCGTGCCGAAGGAGATCTTCAGCGATTACGTCTACCAGCGCTTTTCCGAAGCGCTGGCCGCCCGCCGGGATATCACCGTCCAGGTCTGCAACGATCCGGTTGTGGCGATCCGGAGGAGCCACGGCCACCGCTTCCTGCTCGAAAGCGCCAATCCCGCCAATCCGCTGTTCGATACCGTGATGCTCGCCACCGGCTACGGCCTGACTGCGCCGGATGCCGGCGAGCCGGAGGCTTCGCCGGTCCGGGCCCAGCGCCTCGTCGCGCGGCCGCATGCGGTGCTGCTCGGCAGCGGCATCCGCGTCGTCGACCAGCTGCTGCAGCTGCGCGATTCCGGCTATGCCGGCCAAGTGACGATCATCTCGAGACGCGGCTTCCTGCCCCAGAGCCATACGCCGAATTCCGCCGATCCGGTCTTCCCGGCCGAAGCGCTGCCTGAGAGCCTGCCTGAGATCGTCCGCTTCATCCGCCAGGCCTGTCGCGAGGCGGAGGAGGAGGGCCGAAGCTGGCAATCGGTGATGAACGGCCTGCGGAAACATGCCCGGTCGCTGTGGCGTTCGCTGCCGGCGCGCGACAAACATCAGTTCAACCGGCACCTCCGGGCAATCTACGACAGCCATCGCAACCGCCTGCCGGAGGCCATGCACCTGCGGCTGAAACGCGAACTCGCCGAAGGCCGCACGGTGCTGCGCCGCGGCCGGGTCGGCCGCCGGGGCCTGAGCGGCCTATTCTTCACGCCGGCCGGTTCCGCCGCCGAGGAGGTCATCCACGCCGAGCGCATCATCGATTGTCGCTGTCAGGCGCCGGATCTCTCGGCGCCGCTGATGCAGAGCCTGCTTTCGGCCGGCCTCGCCATGCCGGACGAGCTGTCGCTGGGGCTCGCGGTCAATGCGCGCGGCGAGCCCTTCCTCGAGGACGGTTCGACGGTCGCCGGGCTCTATGCCGTCGGCCCGCTCGGCCTCGGAAGCCTGCCCGACATCGATCTCGTGCCGGAGATCGTCTCGCAGGCCTATGCCGCTGCCGAGCGTGTCGGTGAGCGCTTCTACCCGCAGGTCAAGGCCGTCTGAAAATTTGAGGCCGTTTCGGAACCATCCGCCTGCCGCAGCGTTATAAAGCGCTGGTGACCACGAGGGGCCGATGGAAGCGCTGAATCGACATGATACGTCCCTTGACGATGAGGGACGCTTTCGCCTTCTGGTCGATGCCATCACCGACTACGCCATCTATATGCTGAGCCCCGAAGGCATCGTTACCAGCTGGAATACCGGCGCCCAGCGTTTCAAGGGTTACAAGCCTTCCGAAATTCTGGGCGAGCATTTTTCCCGTTTCTATCTGGAAGAGGACCGCGCCGCGGGAATACCGGCGCGCGCGCTCGCCACGGCGGCGGAGCAGGGGCGGTTCGAAGGGGAAGGCTGGCGCCAGCGCAAGGATGGAACCCGCTTCTGGGCGCATGTGATCATCGATCCGATCCGTCGTCCTTCCGGCGAGCTCATCGGCTATGCCAAAATCACCCGCGACCTGACCGAACGCAGAGCAGCCGAAAAGGCGATCCGCCAGAGCGAGGAACAATTCCGCCGGCTGATCCAGGGCGTTTCGGATTATGCGATCTACATGCTCGATCCCGACGGCAACGTCAGCAGTTGGAATTTCGGCGCCGAGCGGATCAAGGGCTATCGGCCGAAGGAAATCATCGGCCGGCATTTCTCGACCTTCTATACACCCGAGGACCGCGCTGCCGGCGTGCCGGAAACGGCGCTCAACATTGCGCGCGCCGAGGGTCGGTTCGAGCGGGAAGGCTGGCGCGTCCGCAAGGACGGCACTCGTTTCTGGGCCAGCGTCGTCATCGACGTCATCCGGGACGATGAGGGCGGTGTGCTCGGTTTTGCGAAGATCACCCGCGATATCACCGAGAAGATGGAGACCCAGAGGGCACTGGAGCAGGCGCGCGAAGAGCTGTTCCAGTCGCAGAAGATGGAGGCGATCGGTCAATTGACCGGCGGTATCGCCCATGATTTCAACAATCTGCTGATGGCGGTGCTCGGCAGTCTCGAAATCCTGAAGAAACGCATGCCGCAGGATCTGTCGCTGACATCGCTGGTTGACAATGCCATGCAGGGTGCCCAGCGGGGTGCGGCGTTGACGCAGCGCATGCTCGCCTTTTCCCGCCGGCAGGAACTGCACATGGAGCCGATTGACGTCTCCGGCCTGGTGCGCGGCATGATGGATATGCTGAGCCGGTCGCTCGGCCCCCTGACGGCGATCGAGACCTCTTTCCCGGTCAGGCTGCCAACGATCCTGACCGATCCGAACCAGCTGGAGATGGCGATCCTGAACCTCGTCGTCAACGCCCGCGATGCCATGCCGACCGGCGGCCGGATCGTGCTTCGCGCGTCCGAGGAAACGGTGCCATCAGGCAAGCGTCCGCTGCCGCCCGGCCGCTATGTCCGCATCGCGGTGATCGATGAAGGCGAGGGCATGGACGCAAAGACGATGGAGCAGGCGATTACGCCGTTCTTCACCACCAAGGGTGTCGGCAAGGGCACCGGTCTCGGCCTTTCCATGGTGCAGGGCCTTGCGTCCCAGTCCGGCGGCCGGCTGATGCTGAAGAGCAGCCCCGGCGAAGGCACGACCGCCGAATTGTGGTTCCCGGTCGTCACTGCAGCGCGGGTGGCCACGGCCGCTGCGGGCCTGCCGCAACGGGCGGAAAATGCACCGCACGGGCTGCGCATCGTCGCTGTCGATGACGATGGCCTGGTCCTGATGAATACGACGCTGATGCTGGAAGATCTCGGTCACACCGTGTTCGAGGCGATGGCGGGTTCCGAGGCGCTTGAGATCCTGCGCAGGCAGCCGGTCGATCTGGTGATTTGCGACCATGCCATGCCGCGTATGACCGGCGCGCAGCTTGCCGAGGCAATCCGCCAGGAATGGCCTGAAATGCCGATCATCCTCGCAACCGGTTACGCCGAGCTCCCCGAAGGAACGGCAATCGCCAACCTGCCCCGTCTCGGCAAGCCTTTCTCGCAGGCGCAGCTCGCCGAGGCGATCAGCCGGGTCGCTTCCTAAGGAACGCAAAGGCGCGGAGCGTCTCGTCGCCATTGTTTTCGGCCTCCCGGAGTTCACCCGCCGTGGGTGACGTTGTGCCGCTGTGGAGGCGTTGTTCGGTCTCTTTGAGGTCCAGGATCGCGCGTTCAATTTCTTCAGCCGGCGTTTCGCGCGAGACAATGCGCCACCGGCGATGCTGCCACAAGCCGACAAGCAGCCGTCGGCTTGGGACTTCTATCGTCTCGTGAATGAACCATGCTCCGCCTGCCGCAACGGCAAGCGTCATCCCGATGAGCGCCGGTTCGGGCATCAGGCTATCAAACGTCCGGCGTGCAAGGAACATGATGGGCACGTGGAAAAGATAGAGTGAGAAGCTGATCGTGCCCAAAAACCTTACGGGTGCGGCTGAAAGGACAGAGGTTGCGATGGGCGGTTGCCGCGCGACGAGCGCCACAATGACGGCTGCCGCGACTGCGCTTGGCAAGCCCCAAAATTCGGGGGAAAAGCTCGGCACGACATGCCTGTAAGTGAAGAACACCGCCAGAAGCAACAGCGTGAAAATTCCGGTGAGGGCAGATGGCGTCCATCTCTCCCAATGGGAATGCATCGTCCCGGCAAGTGCGCCGAAGAGAAAGTAGGGGAGCTTGGAAACGAGCATGATTCCAGGCCCCGGCAATTCCAGCAGACCATCCACGACGACGACCACTGCGAAGCCTGCGATCACGCCGCCATAACGCTGCGGGTTGGCGAGGCAAAGCCATAGGATCGGAAAGAGCAGATAGAATTGAATTTCGGGTGGAATCGACCAGAAAACGCCACTCGAGCCCAGAAGAAGGACATGACGCAAAACGTCCATGCCGCCGGCAATCGGCTGAATGAAGTTGAGATTCTGCATGCCGGACAGCATCGCCACGAGCACGACGGCAGCTAGGTAAACCGGATAGATGCGAGCAAAGCGGCTGACAAGAAAATCCAGGACGTTTTCCCTCGTCACCGGCCGTGAACCGTAGAGATGGCTCATCAGAAAGCCACTGAGCGCAAAGAACAAGCCGACGGCTTCGCTGCCCATCGTCATGAAATGCAAGGCTGTGTTCGGAAAGACAAGTCCGATATGCGCTTGAACGACCAGAAGCGCGGCGATACCGCGCAGGCCATCGAGACTGGGGATGTAATCCGGCCGGCTCATGTGCAGCTTTTAAATATTCCGTTCAGACAAGCAGTATCGGACATCGCTTTACGAGATATTAATGCGGTGCACTCGAGCCCCGCGGGGCAACCGCGTGTCGGAGGGCGCGCCTCACTGCAGGGCGACAGTGCGTGCCCGGACTATTCCCGGTGGCTTCTTCCGATCTCGGCGCGCAGGATGAACAGCAGCAATACCAGCACCATCGCCGCCAGCCCGTACCAGGTGACGGCATAGACGAGGTGGTTGTTGGGGAAATGGATGATGGTGAGGCCGCCGACAGGCAGGCCGCCCGGATTGGGCGTGGCATCGGCGTCGATGAAAAAGGGTGCGACCGCACCGACATCGCGCTTTGCAGCAATCGCCTCGACATCGCGCGAATACCATCGGTCGGCCACGACGTCGTTGGATTGCAGCAGCGATCCCTTCGGCTCGGTCATCCGCATCAGCCCGGTGATTACCAACAGGCCCGGCACATCGCCGGCGCGGCGCGAGGCCGGGTCGCGCCTGTTGACCGGCACGAAGCCGCGATTGACGAGGATCGATGTCCCATCGGCAAGCGTCAGCGGCGTCATCACCCAATAGCCCGGGCCAAGCGCGGTGGAGGCATAGACCAGGGTTTCCTTGTCGTTCGCCAGCGTCCCCACTGCGGTCACCCGCCGATATTCGTCGTCGCCGGCATTGACCTTGTCCCAATCGGCGCGCGCCGGCGCGGGCACCGGTGCCGCATGCACACGCTCTTCGACGCGGGCGATGAGCTCGCGTTTCCACGCCAGCCGCTGCACCTGCCACGTGCCGAGTGCCACAAGTGCTGCCGCAAGCAGTGTCAGGCAGACGGCGAAGATTGCGCGTCTTGCCTGATGACGCCGTCTTTCCGATTTTTCCGAGGGAGCCTGCGGGTGACGCTGCCGCCGTCCCTTCGTGGCAGTCACGGCATGTTCTTCATCATCTCGGGGCTCATCGGCATCATGTTGGTGTTGAGATGATGCATGACCCAGAGCGAACCGGAGAGCGCGATCGCGACGATGATGAGGGTGAAGATCAGCGCCATGATCGTCCAGCCGCCCTCGCTCCTGGTATTCATGTGCAGGAAGAAGACCATATGGACGACGATCTGAATCGCGCCGAGGCCCATCACCAGCACCGCCGTCAGCGCCGGGCTGGCGATGACGCCCGACATGACCAGCCAGAAGGGAATGGCGGTGAGGATGACGGAGAGGACGAAGCCCGCCATATAGCTGCGGAACGTGCCGTGGCCGGCCTGATGGCCGTGGCTGTGGCCGTGATGCGCCTCGTGGGCATCCTCATGGGCGGGTGCTTGCGAACTCATCCGAGAACTCCCAGCAGATAGACGAAGGAAAAGACGCCGATCCAGACGACGTCGAGGAAGTGCCAGAACATCGAAAGGCACATCAGGCGGCGGCGATTGGCCTCGATCAAGCCGTGCATCGACACCTGCACCATCAGCGTGATCAGCCAGATGATGCCGAAGGTGACGTGCAGACCGTGTGTGCCGACCAGCGTGAAGAAGGAAGACAGGAAGGCGCTGCGCGTCGGCCCGGCGCCTTCATGGATCAGGTGGATGAACTCGTAGAGTTCGAGCCCGATGAAGGCTGCGCCGAACAGCCCGGTCACGCCAAGCCAAAACAGCGTTTCCGCCTTGGCGTTGCGCTCCATCTGCAGCATGGCGAAGCCGTAGGTGATCGAAGACAACAGCAGCATCGAGGTGTTGAGGGCAACGATCGGCAGATCGAAGAGATCGGCCGGCGATGGGCCGGCGGCATAATTGCGGCCGAGCACGCCGTGCGTGGCAAACAGCACCGCAAAGATCAGGCAGTCGCTCATCAGGTAGAGCCAGAAGCCGAGATTGGTGCTGTTCTCCGGATGATGATCTTCCGTCAGGTAGAATTCAGGCTTTTCGGCCGTGTCGATGGTGTGATCGCTCATGGTCATTACACCTGTTCGGCAAGCAGCGCGGTGCGCTTGCCTTCCGTTTCGGTTACCTCTTCGGCGGGGATGTAGAAGTCGCGTCTGTAGTTGAAGGTATGGCCGATCGCCACAACGAGCATGGCGACGAATGAGACGACGACCAGCCACCACATGTACCAGATCAGGCCGAAGGCGAGTGCAACGCTGATAGCAGACAGGATCGCGCCGGTGCCGGTGTTCTTCGGCATGTGGATCGGCCGGAAACCTTCCAGCGGACGCGCGTAGCCGCGGTTCTTCATGTCGTACCAGCCGTCATGATCGTGCACGACCGGTGTGAAGGCGAAGTTGTAGTCCGGCGGCGGCGAAGAGGTCGACCATTCCAGCGTGCGGCCATCCCAGGGATCGCCGCTGTCGTCGCGCAATTCCTCGCGTTTCATGAAGCTGACGACGATCTGGACCAGGAAGGCGGCAATACCCAGCGCGATCAGGCCGACGCCGAAAGCGGCGATGATGAACCAGATCTGTATCGACGGGTCCTCGAACTGGCTCATGCGGCGGGTGACGCCCATCAGGCCGAGCACATAGAGCGGCATGAAGGCGAACCAGAAGCCGATCTGCCAGAACCAGAAGCTCATCTTGCCCCAGAAGGGATCGAGCTTGAAGCCGAAGGCCTTCGGGAACCAGTAGTTCACCCCGGCGAACATGCCGAAGAGAACGCCGCCGATGATGACGTTGTGGAAGTGGGCGATCAGGAACAGCGAATTGTGCAGCACGAAATCGGCCGGCGGCACGGCAAGCATGACCCCGGTCATGCCGCCGATGACGAAGGTCACCATGAAGCCGACCGTCCACAGCATCGGCACCTCATAGCGGATGCGGCCGCGATACATGGTGAAGAGCCAGTTGAACATCTTCGCTCCGGTTGGGATCGAGATGATCATCGTGGTGATGCCGAAGAAGGAATTGACGGAAGCACCCGAGCCCATCGTGAAGAAGTGGTGCAGCCAGACGATGTAGGACAGGATCATGATCACGCAGGTGGCGTAGACCATCGAGGCGTAGCCGAACAGGCGCTTGCCGGAGAAGGTGGCAACGACTTCCGAGAAGATGCCGAAGGCCGGCAGCACCAGGATGTAGACCTCCGGATGACCCCAGATCCAGATGAGGTTGATGTACATCATCGGATTGCCGCCGAGGTCGTTGGTAAAGAAGTTCGTTCCAGCGTAACGGTCGAGCGACAGCAGGGCGAGGGTGGCGGTCAGGATCGGGAAGGAGGCGACGATCAGCACGTTGGTGCAGAGCGCCGTCCAGGTGAAGACCGGCATCTTCATGAAGGTCATGCCCGGCGCGCGCATCTTGACGATGGTGGCGATCAGGTTGATGCCCGATAGCGTCGTTCCGACGCCGGCCACCTGCAGGCCCCAGATATAATAGTCGACACCGACGCCCGGACTGTAGGCCGCCCCCGACAGCGGCGGGTAGGCGAGCCAGCCGGTCTGGGCGAATTCGCCGATGAACAGCGACAGCATGATGATGATCGCGCCGGCGGTGGTCATCCAGAAAGAGAAGTTGTTGAGGAAGGGGAAGGAGACGTCGCGCGCGCCGATCTGCAGCGGCACCACGAAGTTCATCAGGCCGGTGACGAAGGGCATCGCCACGAAGAAGATCATGATGACGCCGTGGGCGGTGAAGATCTGGTCGTAGTGGTGCGGCGGCAGATAGCCTTCCGAACCGTTGAAGGCGATCGCCTGCTGGACGCGCATCAGAATCGCGTCGGAGAAGCCGCGCAACAGCATGATGACCGCCAGGATCACATACATGATGCCGATCTTCTTGTGGTCGACGCTGCAGATCCAGTCGCGCCAGAGCGAACCCCAGAACTTGAAATAGGTGATGGCGCCGAGCAGGGCGAGGCCGCCGATGACGACGCCGATGAAGGTCACGACCAGGATCGGCTCGTGATAGGGGATGGCATCGAGGGTCAACCGGCCGAAGACGAACTTCAGGAGGTCAGGATTGGAAAACATGGAACAACCCGTTCATTATGTCTTGCGACGCAAAGCGCCAGGTTAATTGTTGTTGTTGAGCTGCGCCGGCGCCGGATCGGCGCCATTGCTCATGCCGGGCATGGAATGACCCTGATGCTGCATGTCCATGCCGGGCGTGCTCTGCATGCCGGGCATGTCGTGCTGCATGCTGCTGCCGTCGGTACGCTCGGGCTCGCTGCGGGCCGGCGCCCCGGTCGCCGGCACGGTGGCGGCCGGCGCCACGATGCCTTCCTCGGCATGACGGTCGTCATATCGCAGCTTCTCGCGATTCTCGGCACTTTCCTTGCCGCCGCCGCCCATCATGTCGATGTGCATCATCTCGTTCATGCACATTTTGCCCGGCGTGGCGCACATGTTGAGGATGGCGTTGTAGAGGTCGGCATCGGCACCGGCATAATAGCGAACTGGTTCCTTCTCGCTGGGCTTCTCGAGCTTCAGATAGGCGTCACGGTTGAGCATCGTGCCCTGCTGCTTGACCCCAGCCACCCAGGCGTCGAAGCCCTCGCGGGTCAGGCCATGGAACTTGAAGCGCATGTGCGAGAAGCCGGCGCCGCTGTAATTGGCGGAGAAGCCGTCATATTCGCCTTCTCTATTGATGACGGCGTGTAGCTTGGTCTCCATGCCCGGCATGGCATAGATCTGGCCGGCAAGGGCAGGGATGTAGAAGGAGTTCATCACCGAGGAGGCGGTGATCTTGAAATTGATCGGCATGTCCACAGGAGCGGCGAGCTCGTTGACCGTGGCAATGCCGAGTTCGGGATAGAAGAACAGCCACTTCCAGTCGAGCGCCACGACCTCGACGATGAGCGGCTTGGTATCGGCCGGAATGGCGCGCTCCGCATCGAGGCGGTCGAGCGGGCGGTAGGGATCGAGTTTATGCGTGGAAATCCAGGTCACGGCGCCGAGCGCGATGATGATCGCCAGCGGTGCTGCCCAGATCACGATTTCGAGGCGGGTCGAATGGTGCCATTCCGGCGCGTAGGTCGCGGCCGTATTGGAACGGCGGTAGCGCCAGGCGAAGAACAGCGTCAGGAAGATCACCGGGATGATGATCAGCAGCATCAGCACCGTCGAGATGATGATGAGATCGCGCTGTTGCATGGCGATGTCGCCGGAAGGCGCCATGACCACCATGTTGCATCCTGCCAGGAAAAGCAGCGGCAAGACGGATAGAAGGCGGGAAAACTTCATGAGTTTTGGCACGTCTCTAAGCTCTTGTTGTTTCATTTGGTTCGCGACTAAAGCACTGAACCCGATAGCGACATGAGGCGGAAGGTCGCAGTGCAGCAATCATACCGCACCGCGGCACAAATCATGTGCGCTAGTGCTTTGAAATCCTGACGAAATCAAGAAGGATTTTTCGCAAGCGCATGTTTCAGTCAATATATCCGCAAGAGCCGGCCATGCCAGCGTTCCCATGGGAAAATCGAGGTGTGGATCACGCAATTTTTTCCATCCGAGCTTCATTTTGAGCCGCCATGATGAACTATTTACGTCTTACGGACTTGATAAGCCTGCAGGTTTGATCAAGATCAGGCTGAGGCGCCTTGGCGAAAGCGCTTCAACGAGGGAGGCGTTTTATGGCTACAACATCGCATTACGGACCGTCGTCGTCGTCGCTGGAACGCGACGCGCGGCGCATTCACGACGACAAACCGGTTTCGCCGAGCAGTATCGCCATCGGTGTGGTGATCGGCCGCATGTCGGAATTCTTCGATTTCTTCGTCTACGGTCTCGCCTCCGTCCTGGTCTTTCCGCAGCTGATCTTCCCCTTCGCGCCGGACAGGCTGACGGGAACCCTCTATTCCTTCGCCATCTTCTCGCTGGCCTTCCTGGCCCGCCCCGTCGGCTCCGTCGTCTTCATGACGATCGACCGGCTGTATGGGCGCGGCACCAAGCTGACGATCGCACTTTTCCTGCTCGGTGGCTCCACGGCCTCGATCGCCTTCCTGCCGGGTTATGAAGAGATCGGCGTCTGGTCGATCGCGCTGCTGGCGCTCTTCCGTCTCGGCCAGGGCTTCGCCCTCGGCGGCGCCTGGGACGGTCTTGCCTCGCTGCTGGCGCTCAACGCGCCGGCCAATCACCGCGGCTGGTATGCGATGATCCCGCAGCTCGGCGCGCCGATCGGTTTTGCGCTGGCCAGCACGCTGTTCGGCTATTTCGTCGCCAATCTTTCCAGTGAGGACTTCCTCTCCTGGGGCTGGCGTTATCCTTTCTTCGTCGCCTTCGCGATCAACGTCGTGGCGCTGTTTGCGCGTCTGCGCCTGGTCATGACCAAGGAATTCGGCACGCTGCTCGAACAGCATGAGCTGGAAGCGGCACCGATCCTCGACGTGCTGCGCGTGCATGGCCGCGACATTCTGATCGGCGCCTTCGTGCCGCTTGCGAGCTTTGCCATGTTTCACCTCGTCACCATCTTCCCGCTCGGCTGGATGAGCCTATACGGCAACCAGCCGATCGGCGCCTTCATGGTGGTACAGGTGGTCGGCGCCATGGTCGGCATCGTCACCATCATCGCGTCGGGCCTGATCGCCGACCGTATCGGCCGGCGCGCCCAGCTTGCCATCTGCGCCGTCATCATCGCCGTCTTCAGCTTTGTCGGGCCGATCCTGATCGCATCCGGCAACAGCGGCCACGACGCTTTCGTCATCATCGGCTTCGGCGTGCTCGGCCTTTCCTTCGGCCAGGCCACCGGCTCGATCTCGTCGCGTTTCGGCCGCGGCTATCGTTATACGGGTGCCGCCTTCACCTCGGACCTTGCCTGGCTGATCGGCGCCGGTTTCGCACCGCTGGTGGCGCTCAGCCTCTCCAGCCGCTTCGGCCTGACCTTCGTCGGCTATTATCTGTTGTCCGGCGCCATCTGCACGCTGGCGGCGCTGGCCTTCAGCAGGGCGCTTGAGCAGCGCGAATAGACCTGAACACACGGGCCTGCGCCCAGGGCACCAGCCCCTCATCCGCCTGCCGGCACCTTCTCCCCGTAAACGGGGCGAAGTGACCATGCCGCGACCTCTCCGTTTCCACCTCGCTCTCGCCGGGCACGTCCCCTCGCCCCGTTTGGGAGAGGGTTAGGGTGAGGGGCTGCTTTCGGCGCGAATCGGACAGCAACGGGAAGCAGGCTTTGGTTTCGGTTGCACAATTCAATTATTGAATGCCTTGCAATCTATAATTAAATGCATACCATGTTCGCGATCAGCGAGGATTTGCCATGACCGCAGAAACCATCGATCATTCGACCCTGTCTCGCCTTGTCGAGGCAGGCGCGGTCGATGCCGCTCATGTGGTCGGCAAAACCGGCGGCTGGTCCGTCGTTATCCGCTACGGCAAGTCCGAGCGCCCGCTTGCCGCCCAACGCAGCCGGCAGGTGCGCGTGTTCAAGCGCATCGACACCTTGGTGTCTTATCTCAAGGATGTCGGCATTTCGCAGTTCGATGTCGATGCAGGCGATTACGCGCCTGAGACGGTATCGCGGCCGGACCGGGCCGCCGCTCTGCGTCGCACCCATGAGGCGGCGGAATACGACAAGTGGTTTCGTGAACAGGTCGAGCAAGCGATCCGGGAGGCCGATGATCCGAACGCGGTCTGGATCAGTGCGGAGGATGCCGAAAAGCAAATGGACAAGCTTCGGGCCGAACTGCTCGCGCGGCTGGACTCCGGAGATAAGGCTTGATCGTCAAATGGCTGCAGCAGGCGCTTGTGGATCGGGAAAGTCAGATCCGGCACATCTTCGCCCAAAATCCGAAGGCTGCAATCGCATTGGATGATGTCATCCGGCAGCAGGCCAAAATGCTCGCCGATCATCCCGAAGCAGGACGCGGCGGCCGCCTCGACGGAACGCGGGAATTGGTCGTTCCGCGCACGGCATTTCTGCTGATCTATCGCATCGACAGCAAAGCACAGAGGGTGGAAATATTGCGCCTTCTTCACGGCGCCCAGCAATGGCCGCCGAAGGGCTGAATGCGTTTTACTGCGCCATTTGCGGCTGTTTCGCTGCCCGCGCCGCGGTCAGCTCCGCCGTGGTGTGGTTCAGGCGGTCGGCCAGCACCCGCATGATTTCCACGGCCATCTCCGGGAAATCGCTGAGCAGCTTCAGGAAGTGTTCCTTGCTGATGCGCAGCACCTCGAGAGGCGAGGTGGCGCGCACCGTTGCCGTGCGCGAGACGTCGCAGAGGATCGCGATTTCGCCGACGATGGAATTGAGCTCGACGTCGGCGACCTTGATCTCGCCGGCCGGCGAGGAGACGATGATATCGGCGGTGCCGGAAAGGATGACATAGGCGGCGTCGCCGACATCGCCCTGATGGAAGAGGTTCTGCCCGGCCTTGTAGGTCATACGGTCGGAGGTGAAGGCCAAGAGCTTGAGCTTGGCTGGTGCGATCCTCGAAAAGATCGGCACCCGTCGCAGCATTTCGACTTCGTCTCTCAACAGCACGTTTCAACCCCCTGACGCAGGGTCCGCGGGACCGGGCGTCTTCATAACTCCGAGGCGTTCCCGTCCGGAACGCCAACCATCGCCGCCCCAATAGAATATTACGATAATAGTTCCTTGAACATCCCGTTTTTCTCGGAAAGTTCCGGATAGTTTCCGGCTTCCGCCAACCCGCCGCGGTCGAAGAGCAGGATCCGGTCGAACATCTCGGCGAGGCGCGCATTGGAGAGCACCCAGATGATCGCCGGCCGCTGGCCTTCCTCATGAAGGTCTTCGACGATGTTGCGGGTGATCTGGTCCTGAACGCGCTGGTCGAGCGCCGACAGCGGCCGGTTGAAGATGAAATAGTCCGAGCGTTTCAGCAGCGCACGGGCAAGGTTGAGCTTCTGCCGCTGCACCATGGTCAGCCGCTTGCCGCCGGAGCCGACGTCGAATTCGAGTCCGATCGACAGCACGTCGTCGTAAAGGTCGAGGGCGTCGAAGAGTTCGCCCATGATGGCGCGGATGCGATCAGAGGCGTCGGCTTGCTGATAGGCGATGCGGCCGAAAAGCACATTGTCCATCAGGCTTGCCGACGGGGTGAAACGCTCGGCGTCGTAACGCTCGATCAGCTCGGCGAGATCGGCCGGAATATGCTCGTGGAACTGCTTGCGGGCGCTGACGATCTTGTCCATCAGCTCGTCGGTCAGCAAGCCGAAGCGATGGCGCGGCTCGATATAGGCAAAGCTCAGCCGGATGATGGCCGAGCGTTCCTCGGGCGTGGCGTCCTCAAAGCGGCGGCTCTGCAGCTTCTGTAGCAGCGCCTGGTAGGTCGGAATATCGTCCGCCGTCATGAAGGTCAGCTGCTGGAAGAAGGGATGGTCCGGCGGCAGGTCATGGAAGAGTTCGACCGCGTTTTCGGCGATTTCGAGGCCCATGGCGTAGAGATCAGTACTGAGGCCGGTTTCGCGGAACAGCTGCTGGAAATAGGGATGCGCGGCAAGCCTTCGATTGGTCATCAGAGGCCGCTTCATGGTGCCGAAGAGCAGGTTCTCGCCGACCGTCGCCTGGGCGTTATAGGCGTCGAAATCGAAAGGCACGACGATGGTGTCGAGCCCCTCGTCGCGCAGCCGGTCGCGCAGCGAGGCGCGCAGCGCGACGACATGGTCGCTGACGGCCACATGCACGTCGGTATTGACGGTCGAGCGCAGCGCCAGATCGAGGATGTCCTGCGAGATCAGGACGGCGTCGAGCACCGGGCGGATCGCCTTCAGCAGGTCCTCAGGGCCATTGGCACCCGCCGCCTTGTAATCCACCCAGTCGCTGTTCAGGTCGAGCGTCGGATTGCCGGCCTTTACCGCCTCGATGGAATGCCATTTATACTCCAGCGCTTCCTTCTCGTCGTAGACCGGATCGGTCATCGGCGCGTGCTTGAGGCCGTAAAGCAGATTGCTGGCGAGCGAGCCGTGGAAGAAAAAGGTATCGGCCGAGGCGTAGGAGATGCGTCGGCCGGTGATCGATTCCGGCAGGTCCAGGAGGTCGCGGCCGTCGATGGTGATGCGGCCGGAATCCGGCCAGACCATGCGTCCGAGCGCCTCGGCGAAGGCTTCCGCGCCGCTGCCGTTCGGGCCGACGATCGCCACCGTCTCGTTCGGCTTGATCTCGACGGAGACGTGGTCGACAAGGCGGGCGCCGCTGTCGTCGGAAAGCGAGAGATTGGTGACGACGAGTGCGCTCGTCAGTGCGCCCACGGGGGCGGTGGCGAGTTCCTGGATGCGGCTGTCGATCAGCGGCTCGACATTGAACTGCTCGTAGACCTGCTGGTATTTCACCTGCACGTCCTGGCGCATCTGGTCCCAGTCGATCAGTTCCTTCAGCGGCCCGGGCAGGTCCTTATAGGCCGATATGACGGCGACGAGCTGGCCGATGTCGAGCCGGCCCTGCAGCGCCAGGTAGCCGCCGATCGCGTAGAACAGGAAGGGCGTGACCTGGGCGAGGAAATTGTTGATGAACTTCACCAGGAACTTCCACTGGTAAAGGTCGTAGCGGATCGAGAAGATCCGGCCGAGCCGCGAGGCGATGTCGGCGCGCTCGAGGTTCGATGTGTCGTTGCCATGGATCGTGCCGATGCCGTCGACGATTTCGCCGACGCGGCCGGAGAGCTCGCGCGCCGTCAGCTGCCGCTGGCGGCCGAGCTCCAGCAGCCGCTTGCGCATGCGGGGAATGACGACGGCCTGAACGCCGACGATGCCGGCGGCGATCATGCCGAGCCAGAAATTCTGGACGATGATGAAGGCGAGCGCCGTGATCGCCTGGCCGCCGAGAAGGGCAGGCGAGACGAAGGCATCGCCTGTGAAGCCGCCCATCGGCTCCACCTCGTCCTTGATCATGGTGGCGATCTCGGCCGATTTGACCCGCTTGAAATGGATAGGCGGAAAACGCAGCACCCGGTCGATGAGCTCGAAGCGGATACGGCGCAGCATGCGCTCGCCGAGCCGGCCCTTATAGGTGTTGATGTAGAATTTGAAGAGGCCGTTCAGCACCACCAGCGCCAGAAACACCAGGCTGAGGGCCATCAGCATCTGGAAGCGGTTGAGCTGCAACCCTTGAAAGAATTCGACATGGCCGATCAGCGGGATGTCGTAGGCGATGTGCATGAAGGTCTGCCTTGCGCCCGGACCTTCGAAGCCGTCGCCCTGGATCGGTCCGTTGACGATCTGCTTCGGCAGGTCGAAGGACAGGAAGTAGGGCACCATCGAGGCGGCGACGACAGCCAGAATCCACAGCTGCTGCAGCCGCGTGTTCTTCCAGATGTAGCGGGCGAGGCTTTTTTCCATGGCTAACCGTCAGCGTGCTGGGAAATTCCGGGGGCCGGGATGGGGAGAAATCTTAAGAACAGGACCATGCAGCCGGACCGCCGATATCGCAATGAAAACAAGGCGAAGCGACCGGCTGCAGACATGCCGATTCTCGCCGGAACAATGTTTATATCACAGGAATTTTGGATTAGGCGAGGGATTCGGCAATCATGGAGCGAATGATGCCGGCGGTTTTCTCCGCCCCGTCGAGATCGAGCAAGACCGGCTTGCGTGCCGGTGCGGCGAGCGCCTTTTCGACGGCCTCTTTCACATGGCCTGGCGTCAGTCCCGTTTCCGGCAGAATCTCGGCGAGATCAAGCGCCTGCAGCCGTTCGGCGCGCACCGTCTGTTCGGTCTCGCCGCCGGCGACGAAGGGGATGAGGATCGCCCGGCATTCGCTGCGCAGGAGATCGCCGACCGTGTTGTAGCCGGCCTGCGAGATCGAGACCTTGGCAGCGCGCAGCAGCGAGGGAAAATCCTTGCGGAAGCGCACCAGCGTCACATTTGGGGGGGCGTCTTGCGACAGGGCGGTAAAATCCGCCTCCGGCAGGTTCGGGCCCGATATCAGCAGCCAGCTGAGATCGGCGGCCAGCAGCGCTGCCGCCTCTTTCGCCGCGCCGATCAGCGCGGCGCCGACGGCACCGCCGCCCGCCGATGCGATGACGTCGAAGGTCTCGGCCGGTTCCGGCGCCGGCGGCGCTGCGACGAGGCCGGTGTAACGCACCCTGTCTGAGATTTCTGCTGTCAGCGGGAAGGTGTCTTCAAGCCTGACGAAGCCGGGATCGCCGTGGACGAGCACCGCATCGAAATGCTCCTTGACCAGCGCGGCGGTTTCCGCGTCGCGGCCGGCCTTGCGGTTTTCCTGCAGGATGTCGCGCACCGAGCTTAACAGTTTCGGCCGCGGTTCGGTCTTGTCGATCGCCGCAAGCAACGGCAGCAGTTCGAAGCGCATCTGCCGCCGGCCGAAGGGGAAGGCTTCGATGATGACGACATCGGGCCTTACGGCATGAAAGGCGTCGAGCAGCAGATCGCGGCGGGCATGCAGGAAATCCTCGCCCACTGGCCGGCCATCGGCATCGGCGAGGCCGGAGAAACCGGCATTGCTGGCAACGACAGCCGGCAGGGCGACGGTCTTCACACCCTCGCCGGGAAAGCCCGGCACCGGCAGGCCGCCGGTCACGACAGTCACGTCGAAACCGTCCTTGACAAGCGCATTGGCGATGCGGCTGGCGCGGGCGATATGGCCGATGCCGAGCAGGTGCTGGACATAGAAGAAGATACGCGGTGCCGTCATGACGCCTTCTGCCATTCGGCCTCGAACAGGCCGGTGAGCTGTCTGATGCTGGAGTGATAGTCGAAATGTGCGCGCACCTGGCTTTCGGCGGCGTCGCCGAGCCGCTTGCGCAGCGCCGGGTCGCGGATCGCCGTTTCCAGCGCTTGGGCAAGCCGCACCGGCTCCTCCGGCGGCACGACGAGACCGTTTTCACCGTCCTTCAACAGCTCCGGCACGCCGGATACTTCGGTCGAGAGGCAGACGAGCCGCTGGCTCGAGGCTTCCACAAGCACGTTCGGCAACCCATCTCGGTCGCCGTTGGCGGCGATGCGGCAGGCCAGCGCGAAGAGGTCGGCGCGGCGGTAATGATCGAGCACATCCTCCTGCGCCAAGGCGCCCTTCCAGACGATGCGGTCGGAGATGCCGAGTTCGGTGGCCAGGACTTTCAGTTTCGCAAGCTCCTCGCCGCCGCCGATATGGTCCATCCGCCAGTGGAGGTCGGCGGGCAGCAGGGCGAGTGCCCGCAGCAGCACGTCATAGCCCTTCTTCTCGACGGCGCGGCCGACGCTGAGGATGAAGGCCGGGTCATCGGGGTCGTTGCCGGTGCGGTCCGAGCGCTCGCCGGAGAAATGGCCGAAGCGGGCGAGATCGAGACCGTGATAACTCAGATGCACCGCGTCCTTGCGCGAGGTCAGCGTCCGCATGTGCTCGTAGCCGGTCCTGGTGCAGGTAACCGCCCAGCGGGCGCTGCCGAGCTTCTCGTGCAGATCCCAGTCGGGCGATGTCCAGATGTCCTTGGCATGTGCCGAACAGGTCCAGGGCGTGCCGGTGAGGATGCTCGCATATTCCGTCACCGAGGCCGGCGTGTGGATGAAATGGGCATGCAGCCATTGCCCGCCATCCGGCCATTCGCGCCCCAGCACCAGCGCCTGGCCGAGACGGCGGAAGCGGTTGCGCGAGAGGTCGCGCTTGAGGTCGGCGAGGAAGCGTTTGATCAGCGCCTTGAAGCCGGGTTTGGAGAAACCGGCAACCAGGCCTTTCAGCACGCGGATCGGCTCCTCGTGCAGATATTCCGGCAGGTAGACGACGCGCGCCCTGATCTCGTCATGCACGGGATGGCGCTTCTTGTCGGTCGGTCGGCGCATCGAAATCAGCGTGAGGTCGAAGCCGGCCTTCTCGAGACCGAGCAGTTCCTGAGCAATGAAGGTCTCCGAAAGGCGGGGATAGCCTTTCAGCACGACGAGGATCTTGCGGCGTGGCGGCAAGGCTGTGCCCTATTCCGCGCCGACGAGGGAGAGGTGGCTGCCGCGGCCGTCGATCCATCGGCCGACGGTCTGCGAAATGTGGTCCAGCCCTTCGAGATGCATATTGCTGCCGCTCTTCGACGGCGGCAGGCGGGAGGGCAGGCGCTTCAGCGCCTCGGCCATAACAGTCGGATCGGCCGATTGGTCCGGCAGCAGCATATCGACAAGGCCGAGCGCGCTTGCCCGCTGGGCGCGCAGCAGTTGTTCCTCGCGCGGCTTGACGCGCGGCACGATGAGCGCCGGCTTGTCGAAAGAGAGGATTTCGCAATAGGTGTTGTAGCCGCCCATGGCGACGACGCCGGTGGCGCCGTCGATCAGCTCTTCCATGTGGTTGTCGAACTCGATCACCTCGATATAGGGAATGGCGTCGCCCTTCTGCACCAGCTTGGCGCGCTCGGCGGCCGGCATATAGGGCCCGAGCACGACGAGCGCCTTCTGCGTCAGCGTCGGATCGGCCTCGTAGGCATTCATCACGTCGTGGACGAGATCGGAGCCGTCGCCGCCGCCGCCTGTCGTGACCAGCAGGTAATTATCCTTGCGGGCGTTGATCGAGGTCTTGCCCTTGGAGACGCTGCGCTGCAGGAAGCCGACGAAATCCATCTTCCGGCGCAGGCTGGCCGGCACGTCGAGACCGATAAGCGGGTCGTAGAAGTCAGGCGGACCATAGACCCAGACGCTGTCGTAATATTGGTCGATCTTCTGCATGATGCCGTTCTTTTTCCACTCGGCCTCGAGCAGATGCGGCGCGTCCATGATCTCGCGCAGGCCGAGCACCAGCACGGTGCCGCGGGCCTTGAGATAAGCCAGCGTATCCTCGACCTCGCCCTTCAGTCCCATCGGCTCCTTGTCGACGATGAAAATATCGGGCTGGAAGGTCTCGGCCGTGTGGCGGATGCTCGATTCGCGCATCTTCAGCGTCTCGTGCAGGTCGATGTGGCTGGCGAGCGACGTATATTCGCCGTTGCGCAGCTTGATGACGCTCGGGATCTTCACGAAGTCGACGCGGGCGCGGTAGTCGAAGGCGCCGGCGATCGTGGCGCCCGAAATGATCAGGATGTTGAGGCCGCGATAGTCCTCGACCAGCGCATGGGCGATGGCGCGACAGCGGCGCAGGTGGCCGAGACCGAAGGTGTCGTGACTGTACATGAGGATGCGTGCATCTTCGAGACGTCTGGACATGGGTGTTCCTTCTGGGGTGAGCAACATAGTTAGTACCCCCACCGTCCGGAGGCCAAGACGTGGGGGCGGTGCCGCAAGGCGCCGCCGAACTTCCTGCTATTTGTAGGGATCTGCCGCATCACGCAAGCCGTCTCCCAGAAAGTTGAACGCCAAAATGACAAGAACAACAGGAATGATCGGATAGAGCAGCCAAGGATAAAAGGCGATGACGCTGACGCTTTTTGCTTCGGTCAGCAGAATGCCCCAGCTGGTGATCGGCGGGCGAAGGCCGAGGCCGAGGAAGGAGAGCGCGGTCTCGCCGAGGATCATGCCGGGGATCGAAATCGTCGCCGAAGCAATGAGATGCGACATGAAACCCGGCACCAGATGCCGGCCGATGATGCGCGGCGTGCTGGCGCCCATCAGCTGTGCGGCCTGGACGTAATCTTCCTCGCGCAGCGCCAGCAGCTTGGAGCGCACGGCACGTGCCAGCCCCGTCCAGTCGATGATGCCGAGGATGACGGTGATGCCGAAATAAATGACGATCGGGCTCCAGGTCACCGGCATGATGGCGGCGAGCGCCATCCACAGCGGCAGGCTGGGCAGCGATTGCAGCACTTCGATCAGGCGCTGGACGATGAGATCGAAAACACCGCCCCGATAACCGGCAAGGCCGCCGATGACGATGCCGAGCACGAAGCTGATCGAAATGCCGATCAGACCGATCGTTAGCGATATCCGCGCACCATAGAGGATGCGCGAGAGCACGTCGCGGCCGAGCCGGTCGGTGCCGAGCAGGAACATCTGGCCGCCGATCGCCGGGCAGACGAGATGGTAGTTCGAGGCGGCAAAGCCCCAGAATTTATAGGCATCGCCGCGGCAGAAGAAACGGATCGGCTGGACATCGTTCGGCCTGTCGGCATAGACGCGGTGCAGCGTGTCGAGATCGAGCGTCATGCTGCGGCCGTAGACGAACGGACCGACGAAATTGCCCTTGTCGAAGAAATGGATGCTCTGCGGCGGCGCATGGATGAAATCGACGTTGCGTGTGTGCAGGCCGTAGGGCGCCAGGAATTCGACGATCAGGATCATCAGATAGACGGCGGCGAGAAAGATGCCGGAGATCAAGGCCAGCCTGTGCTGCTTGAACTTCCACCACATCAGCTGCTTCTGCGAGGCGAGATGGATGCGCGATTGCGCTGCCGTCATGGTTTCGGTCGCGAGCGGATCGAAAGGAGCGGTGGAGACGTAATGCGGCAGCGGCGCGCCAGGTGCGGGAAGGGGCGACATTATTTGGTGCTCCTGCCTTGCAGACGGATGCGGGGATCGAGGAAGCCGAGCGCGATGTCGGAGATCAGCACGCCGATGACGTTGAGGAAGGCCAGAAACATCAGGAAGGAACCGGCGAGATACATGTCCTGGCTCTGCAGCGCCTTGATAAGCATCGGCCCCGTCGTTTCCAGCGACAGCACGATCGCGACGATCTCGGCGCCTGATATGATCGACGGCAGGATCGAGCCGATATCGGCGACGAAGAAGTTGAGCGCCATGCGCAGCGGATATTTGAGCAGGGCCCGCATCGGATGCAGGCCCTTGGCGCGGGCGGTCGTCACATATTGCTTCTGCATCTCGTCGAGCAGGTTGGCGCGCAGCCGCCGGATCATGCCGGCTGTGCCGGCCGTGCCGACGATGATCACCGGGATCCACAGGTGAGAGAGGATCGACCGCGCCTTCTCCCAGCTCATCGGCGCCGAGATATATTGCTGGTCCATCAGATGGCCGATCGAGATGCCGAACCAGATATTGGCGAAATACATCAGGATCAGCGCCAGCATGAAGTTCGGAATGGCGATGCCCATCAGGCCGAGGAAGGTTAGCCCGTAATCGCTCCAGCTATACTGGTGCGTGGCCGAATAGATGCCGATCGGAAAGGCGATCAGCCAGGTGAGCAGGATGGTCGTGAAGGAGACGAGGATCGTCAGCCACAGGCGCTCGCCAACCACGTCGGAAACCGGCAGCTGGTATTCGAAGGAATAGCCGAAATCGCCGTGCAGCATGCCGCCGACCCAATAGAAATAGCGCACGATCTCCGGCTTGTCGAAGCCGTATTGCTGGCGCATCTCCTCGATTTCCTGGAGGTTGGCGGTTTCGCCCGAGGCGCGCAGCTCGGCGATCTGGCTCTCGAAGAAGTCGCCCGGCGGCAGCTCGATGATGGTGAAAACCAGCGCCGAAATGACGAAGAGCGTCGGCACCATGGCGGCGATGCGCCAGAGAATGTATCTGAGCACGCCTCAGGCCTCCTTGTACCAGAATGCATCCGGCATGTAGATGCCGAGATAGGAGGTGGGATCGAAGCCGTAGAGGGCTTTCTCCGGCAGGTTCTGCAGCTTGGCGGCGCGAAGGATCGGCTGCAGCGTGCTGTTGATCAGGCCGATCGAGAACACCTGCTGCGTATAGAGCGACAGCATCTTGTGCCAGATTACCTGGCGCTCCTCGAATTTCGCCGTCGAGCCCCATTGGCTAAGCAGGTCGACCAGTTCGGCGGCTTCCGGCAGGTCGGGCGCGGTGCCCTCCTGGCCGGCGGAGAGGTAGTGCATGCCCCAGAGCGGCCATTGCAGTTGATCGTCGAGCGTCGGCGCCAGTCCTGCCGGCGACATGTCGGCCGTCGGCACGCCATTATCGAGGCCGTACCAGATCGACATCATGATCGAGCCACTCATGGCGCGGTTGCGGAAGACATCGCGCTGCGAGGTGCGGGTATAGAGCGCAAGGCCGATATTGGCCCAGTGGTCGTGCACCAGCTCCAGCACGTCGGTATCCAGATTGCTCTCGCCGGCGGTTTCGACGGTGATCTCGGCGCGTCGCCCGTCCGGCAGCAGGCGGATTCCGTCACTGCCGCGCTTCACCAAGCCGAGTTCGTCGAGCAGGCGGTTGGCCTCGTCGGCATCGAACTTGACGAAGGCATCGGCATATTCCTGCTTGAACAGGGGGCTGTCGGGCAGGACGGTATCGGCGCTCGGCGTGCCCAAGCCGTAGAAGGCGACCATGTTGATCTCGTGCCGGTCGATCGCCAGTGACAAGGCGCGGCGCAGGCGCACGTCGCGGAAAAGGCCGCGCCACACCTCGTCGGCGCAGTTGAGGTTCGGCAAGAGGGTGATGCGCGAGCCGCGCGCGACCTTCCAGAGATTGACCTTCACCGGAAAGCGCTTCTCGGCCTCCTTCAGGAAGGTATAGTCGTTGAAATCGATGCCGGTCGCCTGCAGGTCGGCCTCGCCGGCACCCGCCTTGGCGGCGATGATCGACGAGGAGGAGACGTTGAGGATGAACCGGTCGAGATAGGGCAGCTGCCTGCCGGCCTCGTCGACGCGGTGGAAGAACGGGTTGCGCTCGAAGACGAACTGTTCGGCCGGCAGCGCCGTCGTGTTGCGCCAGGGATCGAGCGTCGGCAGGTTGGGGTTTTCCGGCCGGTAGGAGCGGGCCATCTTGATGTGCAGATCCTGCCATTTCTTGACGCGGTTGGCCTGCATCATCTGTTCCATCTTCGCCTGGTCGGGCTGGAACTTCTTATGGAACTGCTTGAGATAATGCGCCGGCCCGACGATGACGAGAGGGATGGGTCCGGCCAGCGTCGGCAGGAACATCGGGTTGGGTTTTTCCCAGGTGTAGCGCACCGTGAGCGGATCGAGCATCTCGAAGCGCGGCAGGCTGCCGTGCGGGCGAAGCTCCAGCGCGCCGCCGCCCGGCGTCAGCTTGTCGTTCAGGATGACGTCTTCCCACCAGTAGCGGAAATCGTCGGCCGTGAACGGCTGACCGTCGGACCATTTGTGGCCCTCGCGCAGCGTGAATGTGAAGACCGTGTCGTCCTCGGACTGGAAACCGGCCAGGATGTCCGGCTGGAACTGCAGATGCTTGTCGTAGCCGACCAGGCGGGCATAACCGTAGATCGTCATGAAGCGGATGTCGCGCTGGCTGCCGATGATGGTGCGCACCGTGCCGCCGTAGCTGCCGGGTTCGAGCCCCATCTCCTTCAGGTTGATGATGCGCGGGCGCAGCGGAATGCGCTCGGCCATCGGCGGCAGGCTGCCTGAGGCCAGCCGCTCCTTCAGGAATTCGGGCTCGGCGGCCGGTTCGGCCCGAAGCACCGCCGGCGCGATCGCCGCGCCGACGAGGCCGCCGAGGAAAGTGCGACGCGTCACCATCAGCGCAACTCCTTGGCATCGGCGCCCTTGCGGGCGCGCACCAGATGGCCGTCGCCGAGGTCGGCATAGGCAAGCTCGGAAGCGTCGTCATGTTCGGCGGTGAAAGTCTTGCCCCAGTTCTGCTTGTCGGCGGCGCCGTTTTCCCTGAGCGCCTTGAAATCCAGCGGCCGGTCGAGATCGGGGAAGGGGACGGCGGCGAGCAGCGATTTCGTATAGGGATGCACCGGATCACGCAGGATGATCTCGCGCGGCGCGATCTCGACGATGCGGCCCTTGCACATGACCGCGATGCGGTCGGCCATGTAATCGACGACGGCGAGATTGTGCGAGATGAAGAGGTAGGTAAGCCCCAGCTCCTTCTGCAGGTCCTTCAACAGGTTGAGGATCTGCGCCTGGACGGAGACGTCGAGAGCCGAGACCGGCTCGTCGAGGATGACGAGCTTCGGACCGAGCGCGAGGGCGCGCGCAATACCGATGCGCTGGCGCTGGCCGCCCGAAAAACTGTGCGGATAACGGCTGAGATAACGCTTGTCGAGGCCGATTGCCGCCATCAGCCCTTCGACCTTGCGCTTGCGCTCGTCGCTGTCGCCGCGGTCATGGATCTCTAGAGGTTCACTCAGGATGTTGCGGACCGTCATGCGCGGCGAGAGCGAGGAGACCGGGTCCTGGAACACCATCTGGATCTTCGTCCGCATGTCCTGCAGCTCGGAGCCTTTGACGGAGAGAACGTCGACGACCTCCTTGCCGTCGTTGAACACCACCGCGCCGCTGTCCGGCGTGATGGCGCGCATCAGGATCTTGCTGAGCGTGGTCTTGCCGCAGCCGGACTCCCCGACCAGGCCGAGACATTCGCCGCGCCGGATGTCGAAGCTGACGTCGTCGACGGCGCGCAAGACGGCGGCTTCATGCTTGCCGAGGAAACTGCGCTTGCGCGTCTTGTAGGTCTTCGAGAGATTGGCGACCGAAAGCAGGATGCCCGGCGCTTCCGCCTGGAGGGGTTTCTTCTTGCCGACGAGGGTCTCGAGATTGACCGGCACGTCACGCAGCGCCTTCAGCCGCTCGCCGGGTTTCATGTCGAAATGCGGAACGGCGGCCATCAGGGCCTTGAGATAGGGATGCTGCGGATTGCGGAAGATATCCTCGACCGGCCCAGCTTCCATGATCTCGCCATGATAGATGACGACCACCTCGTCGGCCATGTTGGCGACGATGCCGAGATCGTGGGTGATGAGCAGCATCGCCATGCCGAGCTTGGCCTGCAGATCGCGCAGCAATTCCAGGATCTGTGCCTGGATCGTCACATCGAGCGCCGTCGTCGGCTCGTCGGCGATCAACAGCGCCGGCTTGCAGATCAGCGCCATGGCGATCATCGCGCGCTGGCGCATGCCGCCGGACAGTTCGAACGGATACATGTCGTAAGTGCGGTGTGGATTGGTAAAGCCGACGAGGCCGAGCATCTCCTCGGTCTTTTCGCGGGCTTCCTGCTTGTCGGCTTCGGTATGGATCCGCAAGGCTTCGCTGATCTGGTTGCCGACCGTATGCAGCGGCGACAGCGAGGTCATCGGCTCCTGGAAGATCGTCGCCATGCGCTTGCCGCGCAGATCGCGCATTTCCTCGCTGTCGCGCGGAAAGGACAGGATATCGGTCGTGCTGCCGTCGAGCGGATCGGTGAAAAGGATGCTGCCCGAGGCCTTGGCCGGATTGGGCAGAATGCCCATGATCGACTGGCTGATCACCGATTTTCCCGAGCCGGATTCACCGACGAGAGCGGTGACCTTGCCCGGAAGAATGCGAAGATTGGCTTCCTTTACGACGCGTAGCCGGTCACCGAAAACCGAAAAGGAGACGTCGAGATTTTCAATACGCAACAGATCCGCTGCAGACGCCATACCAATGAAATTCCCCAGTCTTCTATGTTCCCGTTAAGGCACACTATCGTACCGCAAACGGGGTGTCCAGTTGATGACAATCATAGAAAAACCCCCACGTCCCGCCGAAGTTCCCCGGGCGAGACGCGCAGATTATGACAGCGGTTGTAAGCTCTTACTGGATGAATTTCTCCATGCTGGTGCGCTTGACCTGATTCTTGGCGTCGCGATGCAGGAGAATGACCTGCTCGGCTTCGGAAAGTCCGTTCTGCACGGCCTCGCGGAAGCTCTCGTCGACGTTGATCGCCGGCGCGGGCGCGCGCGGCTGCAGCACGGTCACCTTCTGGCGGATGCCACGCAGCTTCTCTTCGCCGAGCGTCGTCCATTCGCCGCCGCAATAGCCGGCGAAGGCCTGGCTGGCGACGACCTCGCGGCCGTATTTCTTGGTCAGGATCTGCAAACGCTGAACCTCGTTGACCGCCGAGCCGAAGGCGGAGAAAGTCAGGCGGTCCTTGAGGCCGACATTGCCGAACATGACGTTGCCGACATGCAGGCCGATGCCGTAGCCGATCCTGGTCAGGCCCTTCTGCTCGCGGTCCCTGTTGAGTTCGGCCACCCGCGCCTGCGCCTGATGGACGGCCGAAAGAGCCGCCTCGCAGGCAATTTTCGATGGGTCCTTGTGACGTCCGCAAGGATAGACGGCGAGGAAGCCGTCGCCGAGGAAACTCAGGATCTCGCCGCCGTTGCGGTTGAAAGGGGCGGCGATCGCGTCGAAGAACTGGTTCAGCGTGTCGATATAGGCCTGCCGGCCTTCCTTTTCGGCATACATGGTGGATTCACGCATGTCGCCCATGACGAGTGCTGCCCGGATCGTCTCACCGTCGCCGCGGCGGATCTGGCCGTTCAACACCCGCTTGCCGGCGTCGCCGCCGAGATAGGTGGTCAGCATGTTGTTGGCGAGCTTGCCGAGCACCGCCATCTTGGCGGCAACCGCCAGATGGTTCTGCATCCTGAGCAGCGCATCGATCATGTCGTCGGAAAAGCCGTTGTGATGGTCGGTCGACCAGGAGCCCATCATGCCCTGCACCGAGCCGTCGCCGAAGGGCTGCACGAAGGCCAGGTAATCGGTGATGCTGTCTTTGCGCAGGTCCTCGAAAATCGGGAATTCGTTCGGCCCTTCCTGCATCAGCCGGCGGCGGATGTGCTGCAGATTGTTGTCGAGCAGGTAATAATAGGGGCTCTGCAGGAAGCGATCCGGCTTCTGCCCGGCCGGCATGCGGAAGCCCTCGATGGTGACGCCGCTGGCGCGCCGCCAGGTGAAGCTCAGCGCATCGTAGAGCGGATGCAGCATCGAGAAGGAAAGATGCACGCGCGCCAGCGGCAGGCCGGCGGCGGTGAGCCTTTCGCAGAAACCGCGCACGATGTTTTCAAGCTCGTCTCCGGCCAGCGAAGAGTTCGTCAGCCATTCAGCGACCCGGTCCAACAGGATGGAGGACACGCTGGATTCGATCGTGCTCATTCTCGGTATGATCCTCATAAAGCACGCCATCCCCAAGAGAAAAAGTCCCTCGGCCGGCACATCGTCATGCGCAGGTCGAAAGGAAATCAGGATGTACGAGCGGTATTATTTGTCAACGATTTGCCGAGAGCCCGGCAGCGGCGCCCCTCATCTCCCCGGCTGGGGGATCGGACGGGAAGTCCTTTCGCGGTTCATTATCAAAAGTCAAAATAGGGATGCTGCAAATGCGAAACAATGGGATGTGGAATTTTTTGTGCGCTCAAGTTGCAGCGAAGGGCACGGCCTGAGTCATTTCCGCCACACCCCGGGTAAGGGGTTTTATCCGGCCAGGAGATCGGCGAGATCAGCCCCTTATCCGCTTGCCGCTAGCCCCTCCCACTTGTGGGGAGGGGTCTTCGCCGCCAACGGGCGATATTGCCACCAGGGAGAAGAGGGCCTCGGGTTTAATTCCACGCGATCATGCATTAGATCAGCTTCCCCTGTTCCGTTTGAAAGATCCCGCCTTGGCCACCTCCACCTTCGACACGCTTTTGCAGAAGATCGAAACCCGCGCGGCGCGCGCCGGCGTCATCGGGCTTGGCTATGTCGGCCTGCCGCTGGCGATTGCGGTGGCGCGCAGCGGTTTTGCGGTTACCGGCTTCGATATCGATCCCGGGAAGATGGTGGCGCTCGATGCCCGCCGCTCCTATATCGATGCCGTCAGCGATGCGGCGCTGGCCGCCGAGATCGATGCGGGTCGCTTCCATTCGACGACCGATTTCGCCGGTCTTGCCGCCTGCGACGTCATCATCATCTGCGTGCCGACGCCGCTCACCAAACATCGCGATCCCGATCTTTCCTTCGTCGAGGCGACGTCGCGCTCGATCGCCGCGCATTTGCGCCCCGGTCAGCTCGTCGTGCTGGAATCGACCACCTATCCCGGCACGACCGATGATATCGTCAAGGTCATCCTCGAAGGCACCGGGTTGAAATCCGGCGCGGATTTCTTCGTCGGCTTCTCGCCGGAGCGCGAGGATCCCGGCAACCAGCATTATCACACAGCCACCATTCCCAAGGTCGTCGCCGGCGACGGCGCCGAGGCGCTGGCGCTGATGAAGAGTTTTTACGGTGCCGCAGTGTCGACCGTCGTGCCGGTCTCCTCGAATGCGACGGCCGAGGCGGTGAAGCTCACCGAAAACATCTTCCGGTCGGTCAATATCGCCTTGGTCAACGAGCTGAAGACCGTCTATGCGGCTATGGGCATCGACGTCTGGGAAGTCATAGATGCGGCCAAGACCAAGCCCTTCGGCTACATGCCCTTCTATCCCGGCCCGGGGCTCGGCGGCCACTGCATCCCGATCGATCCTTTCTACCTCACCTGGAAATCGCGCGAATATGAGCTGCCGACCCGCTTCATCGAGCTGGCCGGCGAGATCAATTCGGCGATGCCGCGTTATGTCGTCGGCAAGCTTGCCGAGGCGCTCGACATCCGCGCCGGCAAGGCGCTGAGCCGCAGCCGCGTGCTGGTGCTCGGGCTCGCTTACAAAAAGAACGTCGCCGATATAAGAGAGAGCCCGTCGCTGCGGCTGATCGAGCTCATCGAGGAGCGTGGTGGACGGGCCGATTACCACGACCCCTTCGTCGCCGAGATCCCGCCGACGCGCGAATACCAAGCGCTGAAGGGTCGCAAGTCGGTGGCGCTGACGCCGGAGGCGGTGGCCGGCTACGATGCCGTGCTGGTCGCGACCGATCATGACAGGGTCGATTATCCGGCATTGGCAAGAAGCGCGGCGCTGATCATCGATACTCGCAACGTCTTCAACCGGCTCGGCCTGTCGGCCAGTCACATCGTCAAGGCCTGATGGAAACGCAACTGCGTATTTGACTTTCAAGGAATCTGTACGTATATCTGTACGCTCGATAGCGGAGAAAGGATGCTCGATGGCACATGTTCGTTTGACCGAATTCCGGCAGAACATCGCAACCTATTTCGATCAGGTCCTGTCTTCGCGGGCTCCTCTGCTCGTGACCCGTCAAGGTTCGGAAGCGATGGTCTTGATCGCCGAAAGCGAGTACGAGAGCATGCAAGAGACATTGCACCTGCTCTCGACGCCTGCCAATTCTGCCCGGTTACGCGAGAGCATCGGGCAGCTTCGTAATGGGCAGACGATAGAGAACGATCCAACTCTCTGACATGAAGTTGCTCTGGACCCCGAATTCTTGGGAAGAATACGAATACTGGCAGAAAACGGACCAGAAGATGGTCGAGAAAATCAACGAGCTGCTCAGGGATACAAAAAGGTCGCCGTTCAAAGGTCTCGGCAAGCCAGAGCCGCTCAAGGGCGATCTCTCCGGTTTTTGGTCACGGCGCATTCTGGGAGAGCATCGGCTCGTGTATTGCGTCACAGGCAAGGGTTCCAACCAGCAGTTGGAAATCATCCAGTGCCGATTTCATTATGAAAAATAGGTATACCGCCGCTCGTCTCTGCGCCTAAAGCACAGACGCTGTCGAAAGCGACTTGCCGGTCATCTGGCTGGCGGCCACCGCATAACCGCCTGATGCGCCATCAATGAAATGCATGTGGTCGCGCGAGACCGGCGTCGGCACGAAGCAGGTCATCAGCGCCGAGGCCTGGCGATGCAGACCGTAGCGGGCAATGCCTCCGGCCTGTGCGCGCTCCAGCAGCGTCTCGATCCGTTTCAGGTGTTCGGCATCGACATCGACCGTCATCTTCAGCCCGTCGTCGAACTTGCGGAAATCGGAATTGCCGGCGACGTCGCGCTTGTAGCGGCGGGCATCGAAGCGGCCGAGCGGAATGCCGAGCTTGTAGCAGAGAACGGTGATGGCGAGCTGCAGGAAGATGATGAGCTTCTGCCGCAGCCGCCTTCCGGCCGGCGCGGTGGCCTTGGCCTCGCGATTGATGCCGCGCATCGAGAAGGCGAATTGCGGGCCGTCGGCCGGTACCGGGTGGCTGCCCCGGTTCTGCTCGGAGGTGATGGCGACGATGCCATTGACGAGATCGCGGAAGTCTTCGCCCGGCCGGCCTTCGCCGGGCACGGCGATGATCGAGACGATCTCGCCGTTCTGAGCCGCAATCGGGCTCCAGCGGCAGGAGAGGCCGGTGAGATCCGGCCGCGTGCCTGGTGAGGCGCGCTCGACGCCGTAATGGCCGAGCTTCATCTGCCGTTCCGCCCAGCTCGTGCCGCCGCCCCAGAACATCGCATAGGTGACATGAGGGCTTGCCGCGTAACGGGCAACGCGCACGTCCAGCCCTTGAGCTCGGGTGTCGGCGACCGGCACGATGGCGATGCGCAGCATCAGGCCGAGATCCTCCTCGACCCAGACCTGCACGGCGGCGAGCGCATCCCGCGCCGCCTTTTCCAGTGAGCCGGGAAGCGCGATCAGCGCGCCGTCGCCGCCGAAGACGAAGGGGTAGTCGCCCTTGCCGACGGCATTCAACACCGCTGAAATGACGCTGGCGCCCGCCATGTTGACGTCCTTGTAACGGCCGGCGCCGATCGCCTGCGTCGAGCCGACGATATCGGCGAGCGCCAGCACCCATCCCACAGGCAGCGGCCGGTAGTTGGCGGCATCGGTCACGCCCTCGAACGCGCTGAAGAGCGGCACTTCGGCAAAGAAATCTTCGTCGGTCACGGTTTCCATCTCCTCAGCTTAGCACAGACCCATGTTGCCACTGCAACGCCAATTCCCATTTACGGCAATCGACTTGGCAAGGTTTCATGTGTTAGCACCCGATCACGATTTTCATCACGGATACGGATTTCGATGAGCCGCCTCGACAGCTTCATTCGCCGGTTGACGGCTCAACGCGACATTCTGAATTCGATCATCGATCTGGTGGGCGAAATCGAAGGCCCGGTGCTGGAATTCGGCCTCGGCAACGGCCGCACCTATGACCATCTGCGCGAGAATTTCCCCGGCCGGCGCATCGTCGCCTTCGACTGGGAGGTCCGTTCCTATTCGGCCTCGACACCAGAGGCAGAAGACATGGTGACCGGCAATATTCGCGAGTCCGGCCAGGCCTTTATCGGCATCGGCGCAGCCCTTGCCCATGCCGATATCGGCACCGGCCATGACGAGATCGACGCGGTGACGCTGACTTGGCTGCCGCAACTGATGGCCGGCGTGCTCGCCCCAAACGGCATCGCCGTCAGCGGCCTGCCGCTGGAGCATCCGGAACTGGTGGCGTTGCCGCTGCCTGACGGGATTAAGGAAGGCCGTTATTTCCTCTATCGCAGGACGTAATACGCCAGAGCATCAGCCCTGGCGTATTCCCGTTCACGCCACCAGACCCTTGGTCAGTTCCAGCGCCTGCCGTTCGAACAGCCGGCGATAGATGCCGTTGTTAAGCCGGATCAGCGCCTGGTGGTCGCCTTCTTCGACAATGTTTCCCTTGTCGAAGACCAGCAGCCGGTCCAGCGCCCTGACCGTCGACAGCCGGTGCGCGATGACAAGCGTGGTGCGGCCGGTCATCAGGCGTTCCATCGCCTGCTGGATCTGAACTTCGCTCTCGCTGTCGAGGCTCGACGTCGCCTCGTCGAGGATCAGCACCGGCGCATCGGCGAGGAACGCCCGGGCAATGGCGACACGCTGCCGCTCGCCGCCCGACAGTTTGACGCCGCGCTCTCCCACCATCGTCTCATAGCCCTTGGGAAGGTCCATGATGAAATCGTGAGCGCTCGCCTGTTTCGCCGCCTGCTCGATCTCGCGGCGCGAGGCGTTCGGCCTGCCATAGGCGATGTTCTCCGCCAGCGTGCGGTGGAACAGGATGGGCTCCTGCTGCACGATGGCGATCTGGCCGCGCAGGCTTGATTGCCTGACCCCCGCAATATCCTGCCCGTCGATGCGAATCGAGCCCGACGTCACGTCGTGGAGGCGCTGGATGAGCTTGACGAAAGTCGTCTTGCCCGAGCCCGAATGCCCCACCAGCCCCACGCGCTCGCCCGGCTTGATGGTGACGGAGAAGTCCTCATAAAGCGGGGTGGGATGCGCGCCATATTGGAAGGTGACGCGATCGAAGACGATCTCGCCCTCATCAATCCTGATCGGCGTGGCGTTCGGCCTGTCCTCGATGCCGAGCGGCATCTTGTCGAGCAGCACCAGTTCTTCCATGTCGTTGACGGCCCGCTGCAGATTGCGGATGTCCTGGCCGACATTGCGCAGATAGCCCTGCAGAACGAAGAACATGGCCAGCACGAAGGTGATGTCGCCAGCCGTCGCCAGACCCTGCCGCCACATGACCAGGCCCGTTCCCAGAATGCCGGCCTGCATGGAAACCATCATGAAGCCCTGGATCGTGCCGCTCGCTGTGCCGCGCTTCCATGTCCGTCGCGTGCGGCTGTCCCATTTGGCCAGCACGTGGCGCAAGCGTGCCTCTTCGCGGTTTTCGGCGCCGAAGGCTTTGACCACCGCATTGCAGCTGATGGCATCCGCCAGCGCACCGCCGAGCTTGGTGTCCCAGGCATTGGCAAGCCGTGCCGCCGGCGACACGAAACCCATGGAAAGCGCCACGGTCACGCCGATATAGATCAGCGACCCCAGCGCCACGATCAGGCCCATGACCGGCCAGTAGCTGCCGAGCACGATACTGGCGCCGACCAGCATGACGATGGAGGGCAAAAGGGCGACCAGCAGCAGGTCGTTCAGCGAGTCCAGCGCCCACATGCCGCGGGTGATCTTGCGCACCGTCGAACCGGCAAAGCTGTTGGCGTGCCAGTCGGTCGAGAACCGCTGCACCTTGTGGAAGCCGTTATTGACCACATCCGCCATGGTGCGCAGCGTCAGCCGGATAATGCCGTTGAAGATGAACCAGCGCAGCGCGACGCTGGTCATGCCCAGAGCCACGACGACGACAAAGGCACTGAGCGCATCATCAGCCGCATTGCCGCCGGCGATGGCATCGACGATCCGGCCTGAGAACACCGGCACCATGACTTCGGCGAGCGTGCTTGATATCACCAGCACGACGATCAGGCCCACCAAACCAGGCCGGTGGCGCCAATGTTGAAAAACAAAGCCGAGCACGTTGCGATAGGCATCGGCGCGGAAATCGAGCTTCTTGCGAGTCATTTTAACCAGCCCGGCCCGTCTTTCGGCAACCGGTCCTCAAAATCGAGAGTTAGACGGCACAGCCCGAGCGGGAGACGAAATGATCCCGTCGGATTAATCCGGGCTATGAAGGAAGAGAAAACCGCATGTGGCGCCCCGCGTCGGGCCGCGAATGGCAATGACCTAGCGTCGGGACATGCCACATGGGAAGGTTTCGATGAATGCTGGTGTCATGCAACGCCTCCCTTGTTCGATCTATAGCGGTGAGTGTTTTCTACCGAACCAATTCGCTGTTGCCAAGCGGATATTTGCAACCTGACGGAAAGTGATGCGGAAACGACACACCTTGTGCGGTTGCGGGTCAATGGTTCAGCGGACTTGCTTGCCTCGCCGCCAGCGGCCATTCTTTGCTCTCACCATATCTTCCAGTCAGATACCGGCCCGATGACTCCCGCCTCGATGGGGCGCGGCCTGAAAAGTCACAACAAGCGTTGCTTTTAAAGTGAGCCCAAACGACTGACTTATTGCAATTTCTACGTTTGAATTGTAGCTGTTTTCATTCGAAATAATTATCGCGGCAAGACGGCGTGAGACATGATCCCGCCCGCAGCAAGCAGACATGGGGCATTTCAAATGGGGTTTACTGAAGCTGTTCGGGCGGATCCACTGCGTCCGGAGATAAGAGCAGAGGTCTTTGCCTAGAGCATGACCATCCGCAATGTCGGCCTGCTGGCGGCTCTGTTGCTCGCCGCCTCGGCTCAGTTTCCGCCCGCGCAGGCGCAGGACAGCGACAGTCAGCAGGTTGGGGGCGGCGATCATCAAAGGAGCGCCGCCGGAGCCGAATATGCCGCGCAGTGCCAGCAGAATGGAGTGCGTTGCACGCTCGTCTATGGCGACGCCTCTGCAAAAGACGAACCGGTATCGAATACGACAACATCGTCACCACAACGCCAGCCGTTGATCATGCCACGGGAGCCGGTCGTCAGCGGTCCTCTGGCGGTTGCCGCCGTGCTTGTCGGTCTCGTCGGGGTCATCGGCTTGTGGATCCGCTTCGGAAATGGCGGCGTCTTGCTCTCATCTGCTCCGCGCGACGTGAAGCGGCAGGGAGAGGCGCCGGAAAGCTGGCGCACGTCGGCAGCCGAGGCTGAGGAAAAGCCGAACGACTTCCTGCAGCGCATTGCCGCCATGGCGGATCGCCGGCAGGCGCTGGTCCTGCTGCTCAGGCACTGCCTGCTGCACGCGGCCGATATCACGGGAACGCGGCTTTTCCGTTCGGATACGGAGCGTGCGGTTTTCGCCCGCCTGCCGCGAGATATGCCCGAGCGCGAACGCCTGGAAAATTTTCTGACGGCGGTGGAGCTCGTTCACTATGGCGGCCGCACGCTTGCGGAAAGCCATTTCGGCGTCCTTCTGACGACCGCGCGCGGCTTGTTGTCATCAGGCAGAGTGGCCCCCAATGCGTAACTCGGGACCTCTTCTGTTTCTGGGGCTGTTGCTGGCGCTGGCGGCGGCGGCAATCTTTGTGCTGTCGCGCGGCAGCGATTTCGACCGCTCGCCCCTCGGCAACAAGGGATTGGAATTGTGGCTGCAGGCCAAGGGTATCCCTGTCGTTCGATCCGATCCTCATATCGCCCGCGCGCGTTCGGAAATCTCGCTGCGCATTATTCCTTTGTCGATCCGCCAAGGCGAGGCTGCCGCATCTCAGGCAAACGAGGATGCGGATGACGCAGGCCCGGAAAACCCGGTCCGGGAATCGAATCGCTATGCGCTGCCGACGCTGATCATTTTACCGAAATGGCGCGGCAGCGTGTCAACGGAGGGGGTTGCCGACAAATCGGCACTGGTCGATTTCGCCGATATCGGCGGCGAACTCGACAAGATCGGCTATTCCGATTTTGGCTTTGCCCGCAGCAAGACGGGCTTTGAAGCGGCGCAGCCGCAGCTGAAAACGGGCCAGCCGATCGAGATCGCCCTCTATCAGGCACAAACCTTCGAGCGGTCGAGCCTGCCGAGCGGCTGCCGGGAGCTCGCCGGCACGCCGCTGGGGGCGCTGCTCCTGCGTTGCACAGACGCCCCCAACGTCTACCTGCTGTCGGATCCGGACCTGATGAACAATCATGGCCTGGCTCTCGCCGACAACGCCTCCTTTGCCGTGTCGCTCGTTACGCTGTTGCGCAGAGTGGGCGAAACGCGGCCGGTCTATCTGGATACAGCAGGCCTGCCTCTGGATAGGAAGAAACCGGTCGACGAGGGCCGCTCCTATGAGCGCTCAGCCAGCGATCTCAAGCGGTTTTTCGTCTATCCGCTGTCCCTCATCTGGGGAACGCTGCTCGTCGTTGCAGCTGTTTGTTTCTGGCGCGGCGCCTATCGTTTCGGGCCGGCTTTGCCCGAGGCATCCGCAAACACCGAGCTGTCGAAGACCGCCGCGATCGAAGCGATGGCGCGTCTGCTCCGCCTGTCGGGCAATGATGGCCGGATGACCGGACAGTTCGTGCTGCATCTGCTTGCGGACAAGGCGCAGCAGCTCTTCGGCCCCGGAGCCGGAAACGAGGCCGGCATAGCGCGGCTGTTTCAACGCCTGGCGCGCCGCGATCCGGCGGCGGCGAAGGCATTGCATTCGTCGGCGCAGGCGCTCATCGATCGTGGACATCTGATGACGCGGGCGAGCCTGCACCGCAATCTCGAGACATTCAGAAAATCGCTGGAGCAGGATGATTTCAGGCCGGTCGGCCTGAAATCTGAATCCTCTTCCAAATCAAAGAATTAGAGCATGATGCCGAAGAGCGCCTACGCTTTTCGGCATCATGCTCCAGGGAGCATTGACCTTGGATCTAGGTGAATTTCGCGATCTTATCGCCGCGGTTCGTGGCGAAATCGGCAAAGCGGTGCAGGGGCAGGATGCGATCATCGATCTCGTCCTGATCTCGATCTTTGCCGGTGGGCACTGCCTGGTCGAAGGGCCGCCCGGCACGGCCAAAACGCTGCTTGCCCGGTCGGTCTCCGCCGCCATGGCGCTGCAATATCGGCGCATCCAGTTCACGCCCGACCTGATGCCCGGCGATGTCCTGGGCGTCAATCTCTTCAATTTCCAGACGAACCAGTTCCACCTGACCAAAGGCCCGGTCTTTACCGACATTCTGCTCGCCGATGAGATCAATCGCGCGCCGCCGAAGACGCAATCGGCCCTGCTGCAGGCGATGAACGAGCGGATGGTCACGCTTGACGGAACCGATTATTCCCTGGGGCCGGATTTCTTCGTGCTTGCCACGCAGAACCCGATCGAACAGCAGGGCACCTATCCCTTGCCCGAAGCCCAGCTCGATCGTTTCCTGTTCAAGCTCATCGTCGATTTTCCCGATCGCGATACGGAGATTGCCATCCTCTCCAAACACGCGAGCCAGGCGCTGAAATCGGACCTGCGCAATGCCGGCATTCGCCCGCTTGTCACCAGTGCCGCACTCGCCGAGGGCCGCGCGCTGATCGATGCGATCCATCTCGACAACACGATCCTGACCTATGTCGTCGACCTGGTGCGCGCCACGCGCTCGGATCCCGACATTCTCTATGGCGCATCGACGCGCGCGGCTGACGCGCTTGCCGCGGCCGTGCGGGTGCGTGCCGCCTTCGAGGGCCGGGATTACGGCTTGCCCGATGATGTCCAGGCCTTGCTGGTGCCGGCATTGCGCCATCGCATCATTCTTTCGCCCTCGGCGGAAATCGATGGGCGCACGCCTGACGAGGTGCTGCGCAACATCAAGAACCGCGTGGATGCGCCCCGTTAAATGCGGCCATCGCCCACTCTGATCGCGCTCGTTCTGCTATTCGCCGCGGTGACGGTGTTCACCAGCGTGTGGTGGCGCGACATGAGTTCTCTCTTGCTCCTCATGTGGCTTGCGCTCGCAGCCCTCACGGTCGCCGATCTGGTTCTCTCCAACCTGTCGGGCAGGATGACGATCGATGTCGATCTGCCGCCGCAAGGCTTTGTCGGCCACACCGCCGAATTCACCGTCGGCATCCGGCCGCAGCAGAAAGCGCTGCCTGGGAAAATCGAAATCCGGCTCGATCTCGCCTCCGAACTGGTCGTCTCAGAAACCAGATGGATCGCCCCTGCATCGGGCGCTGGAGAAGGGGAGGTCAAGGCCACTCTCGACCTTCGTCTGACCCGGCGCGGACGATACGCGGTCAACGCGCTGTGGCTGAAGTGGCCATCGCGATTAAAGCTGCTCGAGATGATCGCCCGCATGCCGGTCGGCAAAGAGATCGCCGTCCAGCCGGACATATCGCCGGTGCTGTCCGGGGCGATCAAGACCCAGATCCTGCCGCTGGAAGCCGGCCAGAAGGATTTGCGGCTGCGCGGCGAGGGATCGGAGTTCCATCAGCTGCGGGAGTTTGCAAGTGGCATGGATCCGCGCAGCATCGATTGGAAGCGGTCGGCGCGTATGCGCAGTCTCGTCGTGCGTGAGATGCGGGCCGAACGGAATCACCAGATCATCCTCTGCGTCGATTCCGGGCGGCTGATGGCCGAGCAGCTTGCCGGCTTCACCAAGCTCGATCGCGCCATCAATGCCGCGCTTGCCATGTGCTGGGGCGCAGGGCTCGCCGGCGATCTCGTCGGCTTCTACAGTTTCGACAGCCGTCCGCGTCTCTTCGTGCCGGCCTTGCCCGGGCGCGCAGCCTTTCCGCGGCTGCAGACGGTCTGCGCCGGGCTGCGCTACGAAACCCAGGAGACCAACCATACGCTGGGACTGACGCATCTGTCCGGGCGCCTGAAGCGACGGTCGCTGATTGTGATATTCTCCGATTTCGTCGACACCATCACGGCGGAGCTGATGATCGAGAACATACAGGTGCTCGCCCGGCATCACTTCGTCGTCTATGTCGCCTTGCGTGATCCGATGCTGGCCAAGCTCATCGAGCCCGAGGAAATGACGCTCGATGCCGTCGCCCGCTCGGTCGCGGCGCGCCAGATTCTGCAGGAGCGGCGCGCCGTCATGGAAAAGCTGACGCGTCTCGGCGTACTCTGCCTCGACAGCACGCCGGAGGCGCTGACCTCGGATCTCATTGCGCGCTACATCGAAATCAAATCCCGTGAGATGATATGATGGATATCGGTATCGACGGCAGGATGGATAGTGGCGGGGCGGTCAATGCCGGCGCTGTTCAGAACGATACGCTTCGCTCGGCCCGCTTCCGGCTGGAGCGCGAGGCACACTGGCGTCAACTGGACGAACTGGTGACGCGTGCCGAGAAGGGCGGTACCGCCGCGCTCGGTTATGACGAGGTCCGCAATCTCGCCAGCGGCTACAGGCAGGCGATGAACTCGTTGAGCGTGGCGCGCGACATCTCTCTCGATCGTGCGCTGATCGCCTATCTGGAAAGCCTCTGCGCCCGGGCCTATCTCGTCGTCTACGCCCCGCAGGAAAGCCTGGGCGGCCTGATCAGCCGGTTGCTTTCGCAGGGCATCCCGCAGGCCGTGCGCCGCTCGGCCCTGCCTTTGTTCATCGGTTTCCTGGCGCTCATTCTCGGGGCGGTCGCCGGTTACAGGCTCTACCAAAACGATCCGAGCTGGTTCTACACCTTGGTGCCGCCGGAGATGGCCGACCAGCGCACGCCCGATGCCTCGACCGATTACCTCCGCTCGACCATTTATGGCGATGAAGGCCATGACAGCGATCGGCTGGCTGCATTTTCCGCCTATCTGTTTTCCCACAACACGACCATCGTCATCCTGATCTTCACGCTCGGTGTTTTCGTGTCGGTGCCGAGCTTCATTCTGACCTTTTACAACGGTCTGATCCTCGGCGCGTTTTTCGCGATGTTTTCTCGCAAAGGGCTGGGTTACGACGTCTTCGCCTGGCTTTCGATCCACGGCGTCACCGAGCTTGCGGCCATCGCCATTGCCTGCGCGGGTGGGGCGAGACTCGGACTTGCCGTTCTCCTTCCCGGTGCCAGAACGCGCAAGAAAGCCTTGCGCCATCAGGCGCATGATGCCGTCAAGCTCGCGATCCTCGCGGGGCTGATGCTTGTCGCGGCAGCTTTCATCGAAGGCTTCCTGCGCCAGCTGATCCAGGATCCGACCTGGCGCATCGTTATCGGTTGGGGGATGGGCGTCTTCTGGGTGGGCTGGCTGCTGCTGGGAGGCCGTCAAAGCAAAGCTTCGCGCGAGGCTGTGCGATGAACCAGTCGGTGACGGACGGCAAGCGCGTCGAGCAGTTCATCCCGCCGGAAGGCGTCCCGATCACCTTCGCCATTGCCGCGATCGGAACCCGTTTCGGCGCGCAATTCCTCGATATCCTCTTCACCTCGATCATCATGTTCGTCTGTGCCATGGCCATCCTCTTCACAGGCGTGCTGCCTATGACCGCCGAGGCGATGCTCATGGTGCTGCTCGGTTTTCTGGTGCAGATCCCCTATTACATCCTCTCCGAACTCATCTGGAACGGTCGCACGCTCGGAAAAAGAATAACCGGCATCCGCGTCATCAACATGGACGGACGGCGGCTGACGCCGCACCAGGTGACCGCACGCAACCTGATGAAACAGGTGGAGATCTTCGCCCCCATGGGGCTTCTGGCTTCGGTCGGCACCCAGTCGGCCTGGGAAAACGGTTTGACGTGCGCCTGGCTTCTGGCGGTGGTCATCGTTCCCCTGGCCAACCGGCGCCGGCAACGGCTTGGCGACATCATTGCCGGCACCCTTGTCGTCGACAATCCGCGCTCGGTACTGCTCTCCGACCTCGCTTTGTCTGCGCCTGCCGCCGCATCGTCGCAAGCGGAATTCGAATTCTTGGCCGAACACCTCGATGTCTACGGCAAATATGAGCTGCAGACGCTGGAGGACGTGCTGCGCGACGCGACGAAGACCTCCAACCACAAAGAGATCGAACAGATCGTGCGCACCATTACCCGGAGAATCCGGTACGAAGACACCGTGAAGCCCGGCCGGGAGCTGCTTTTCCTCAACGAGTTCTATCGCGCCCAGCGCGAGCATCTGGAGAGTTTGAAGCTGTTCGGGACGCTGCGCGAGAATAAGTATCACGAGCATACCCGGACGCCGTGAAGAAGCTTGTTTGAGGTGGGGTGAGCAGGCATTACCGGCTGTCTTGCGCTCGGAATTTATATTGGAGGGATGATGTAATGAAGCTACGCATTTTAGGCGCTTTCGTGCTTGTTCTTGCTGCTGCGGGTCACGCTCGGGCAGACGATCGTATAGGCCCAACAGCAATCTTTTTTCATGATGTGACGAAATCGACATGCGGTTTCAAGATGACGCCAGAGTCGGCTTTAAAAGCTGCAACTACTCTTGGAATGTCGAATCTTATCAGCGATCCATTGCTTTCGGCGGTGTTTGCAATTTGCGAAGAGGTAAAAAAAGGAAACAAAAGCAAAACCATTGAGATCCGGGTCCCCGACAACCACAAAGTGCTGCGGAAAGTCATCGTTGAAAGAGCCAAGTGGTGGCAAGCATGATGAGGGCAGCAGGGCTTAACAGAGATGACAAGCTCGCAATAATCGCCGGATAACCAACCAAGCGACGGCTACCTTAGCAACCGCTCTCCCCAATCAACTCCCATATATCGACCTTCTCGGCGCGCCCCTTGACCTGCACCAGGCCCATCGGCCGAAACCCAAACCGATCTCCCACCGCGTCGTGAACGGCCGCGCTCACCAGGATCGACGTCCCAAACTCCTTGTTCAGCCCTTCCAGCCGTGAGGCGACGTTGATCGTGTCGCCCATAGCGGTGTATTGCTGCCGCGAAATCGCGCCGAAGCTGCCGACGACTGCGGGGCCGGTGTGCAAGCCGAATCGCGTGATGAGCGCGGGACGGCCGTTCCTGTTGTTTTCTTCGTTCAACTCGTCGATCGCCGCCTTCATGGCCAGTGCGCATCGACAGCCGTGTTCGGCATGCCTGGCATCCGGGACAGGGGCGTTCCACATGACGAAAATGGAGTCGCCGAGATATTGGACGACTGTCCCGCCATGGCGCTCGGCGATGGTGTTCAACAGCTCGAAATAGGCCGACAGCGTATCGACCACCTCCTCGGGCGAATTGAGTTCGGATATGGTCGTGAAGTCTCTGATATCGGTAAACAGCGCGGTCACATCCTGCCGCTTCGCCTTGACGACCGCTCGCCCTTCCGGGCTGACGATACGCCGCACCACTTCACGCGGAACATAGAGGGCAAACTGGCCGATGGCGTGACGGCTTGCCGAGAGCGCGCTCGCCAGCGTGTTGATCTCCGTGATCCACGAATGCGACAAAGCTTTCTCGCCGACATCGAGATCGCCGATCCTGTGCGCCTCGTCGGCGAGCCGATAGAGAGAGCGGCTGACCATGCGCGAAAGCACCACCGATGCACCGACACCCGCGATCAAGAGGATGCCGGCAATCAGGAGATTGCGCACGAGCAGCCGGTTGGCCTCGGCCACGAGGTCCTCCAGCGGCACGACGATTGCGGCCGTGCTTCCCTGGAAGAGGCCGGACACGCTGACAGGGGCCATCTGCACCAGATAGCTTGCGCCATCGAGATCGAACCGTGCAGCGCCACCGCTTGCGAAGGCGCGATCCCGCCGCAGCCTGGCCACGGTTTCAAGGCTCGGGTCGAAAGCGTTTGCCGTCGCGGCGAATGCGCCTGAAGTTCTCGCCCATAACCCGATGATCCTGCTCATGATCTGAGCGTCGGAATGGGCGACGAGATTGCCGCCTTCATCGATAATGTAGGCGCGGGCATGCGGCGAAATCCCCTGCGCATCCAGCAGGCGGCCGATCGTCTGCAGATGAATGTTGATGCCGACGACCACCTGGCGATGCCCCTTCATCGGAGCTGCAATGGTCAGCGTGGGAACATTGAGTGTTCCGGTCACATAGGGTCCGACGGAGACCGGAACCCCATCCTGAACGACGGATTGATACCAGGGGCGTTGCCGCGGATCGAAAGACGCATATTCGATGTCCCGCTCGCCGATCGGTCTTGCCTGGCTGTCGAGAAAGCGAAGCGTGGATATGACGTCGGCGGTTTGTCTCTCCGCGATCATCCTGATCGCGGAAGCCGCGCCACCGGGCGCGGAGAGGGTCTGGCGAACATCCTCTCTCGCGAGATTTATGACTTGCAGATACGAACCGTCGGGATATCCGGTGTAGATACTTGTCGCCTCGGGGACGTTTCGCAGAACTTCCAGAAAGAATTCCTGTTTTGCCTCGATATCCTGAGGCGGCGCAGAAACGAGCTGCGGCATGGTCGATGCCAGCGCGACCGCCTCTGTGCCTCCCTGCAGCGTATTGCGGTATCCCTCGATCAGCCGCAGGCTCATCTCGCGCATCTGCTGCATGCCGGCATTCACTGCGGCATCGCTTCCCTGCCTGAATGCCATCCAGATGATCGGCATCGACGTGCAGAGCAGCGAGGCTACGACCAGGACGCCGAGATGCACTCTGAGCGGTTTAGACCAGCGCACGAGATTTCCCTCGAAATGCGGACCGCCTCAGCGCACCTATCGTCCCAAGGCTCGTCTAACCGTGGATGAAGCGCGTCCCCATGACGGCAGCTAACCGCTTTTTTCGGGCTTGCACAAGATCCGGCCTTCGCTCTCGCCGGCGGCGCAATAAGCCGAACCTTCTCTTACAGTCCGTTCTGCTCCGGCTCCGCTGCCTTGATAGTGAAAGGTGTACCGTGCGGCAGCACGATGCCAACGACGATCAGTTTTATCCTGCCTCATTTCCGCAAATGCCTGATGGTATTTTCCCGAAGCAAATCTAAGGCAAAAACAGCACGTTATACTGCTCAAACTCCCCCGGCAGGTCGCGGACTTTCATCTCCACCTCGCGGTCTTCGAACAGCACGAGGCAATCCTCGTAAAATCCCGACAGCATCGATATGAAGGCTTTCGTGCCCTCCGGCCCGTAGAAGAGCGGGGTGAACTCCATATGGAGCGGCACGCGGCGGGCAAGCAGTGGCTGCATCGAGCGGCAGGCGACCGGCTCGTAGCCTTCGATATCCATCCAGACCAGGCCGATCGAGGCGGGATCGACCGAGAGGCCGGCGAGGATCTCGGAGACCGGCTTCACCGGCACGCTGATCTTTTTGTCGGTCGGGCTCTGGCGGATGGCGCTGCTCTTGCCGTGATTGTTGAGGTTGAGGAAAAAGTCGATCTCGCCTTCGCTCTCGCCGGCGGCGCAATTGATGAGCCGAACCTTCTCCTCCAGCCGGTTCTGGCGGATGTTGAGGGCAAGCAGTGGGAAATTGCGCGGATCGGGCTCGATGCTGACGATCTGGGCGTACGTATCGCTCAACGCGAAATAGACGGTCTGGGTGCCGATATTGCCGCCGATCTCGAGCAGCGTCGCATCCTTTCTGAGCAGGCCGCGCTCGCGCAGGATGACGATCAGCCGGTCGACGGCCTCGCGCTCGAAATGACCCTTCCGGAAGACCTTGCGGCCGATATAGTCCGAAGGCGAGAAGGTCATCAGATGGTCGCCGGCGTCGACCGTCATCGAGACGACGCGCGGGCCGATATTCTCGATCAGCAGCCGGCGGCCGAAGCGGGTGTCGAAGAAACGCGAAGCGGCTCTGTTGCGCGCCTTGCGCAGGCGGCGGCTCCAGTATTTGGCGGTCAGCCAGGGCTTGCCGGGCATCAGTCTTTTCCTTCGAGCGGTTCTGCCGCTTTCTCTCTCGGAATGACGTAGACTTTCAAGGGCAGGGCCCGGCCGCGCACGCTGATTTCACGGCTTTCGATGCCGGAGAGATCGGCGCCGGAGAGGTTCGCCACCGGTTCGGAGATGACGATCGCCGCCTCGAACTCCTTGGCGGCACTTTCCAGCCGGCTCGCGACGTTGACGGTATCGCCGATCGCCGTCATGCTGCGCACCCGCCCATAGCCCATCGTGCCGACGACGGCGGGGCCGGTGTGAATGCCGATCGCGATGCGCAGCGGCAGCGCCAGCTCGTCGGCCAGTTCGGCGGCGAGTTTCTCGATCTCGGCAACGATCGCCGCAGCGGCCGTGAGCGCCTCGCGGCAGGCTTGCTCCGGCGCGGTGTTGAGGCCGAAGAGCGCCATGGCGCCGTCGCCGACGAACTTGTCGAGCCGCCCGCCCGCCTGTTCCACAGCCTTGCCGATGATGGCGAAATAGCGGTTCAGCAGGAAGACGACGTCGAAGGGCAGGCGGGTTTCCGTCAGCGTGGTGAAATGGCGGATATCCACGAAGAGCACAGCGATCTCGCGCTCGCGGCCGGGGCTGGTCTCCTGGCTGTTGGCCGGAAGGGCCGCTTCGAGCGCCGGCACGAGCAGCGGCGCGACCGCGACATCGCGGTTGGGGCGAAGCTGGCAGGCAAGCCGGACATCCGGACCGGCATCGATGCGCTTTAGCGTTGTCTGTTCCATCTTGTCGGGGTGCGGCAGGCTTTCGTAATCGCCAAGGATCTGCACCCGGCAGGTGGAGCACTGGCCCTTGCCGCCGCAGACGGCGTAATGCGGCAGGCCGCCGAGCCGGCTTGCCTCCAGCACCGAGAAGCCGCGCGGCACGCGGATCACCTCGCCGCCCGGATAATGCACGGCGACCTGGTCGAGCCGCTCCTTCAGCTTGCGCCGGGCGCGGGCGACGACGACGATCAGCAGCGAGGCCGAGAAGGCGCCGTAGAGCCCGGCGCGGATCATGGCGACCTGACGGTGAACCTCCGGATTGGAGATGTAATGGGTGTTGACGCCCTCCTTGTAGGCGCTGATCGTCATGGCCTGCTGGTAGGAGGGGTCGGCGAGCGTGCGGCCCATTTCGACGAAACCGAGCAGCGAAAGCACCGGTACCAGGATCGCCAGCGCCAGCAGCAGGGGCGCAAAGTCAGGGTACCAGGAGCGGTAGCGCAGCCAGAAATGAATGCCGATGCAGCCGTGGATCCAGACGGCGACAACAGCGAAGCCCTGCCGCAGGCCGTTCGTCGGGTTCCTGATCCAGAGCATACTGACGACCGCCTCGTAGTCATCGATATAGCCGTAGAGCTCGTGGGCGATGCGCGTGCCGATGACATGATCGAGGAGCAGCAGCGGAATCATCAAGCCGAGCACGATCTGCGCCATTTCGCCCTTCGGCATGACGAGGCTGCGTCTGACATAGATGGCGCGCAGCACCAGTGCGATATGGATCAGAACCGACGCATAGAAGACGGTCGTCCCCACAGAATTGCGCCAGATCGCCAGAAAGAGGCGGGCGGCTTTATCGGCGGCGGAGACTGAAATCAGGCCGATCGCATGGTTCGACAAATGCATCAGAACGAAGATGAAAATGACGAGGCCGGAACCAAGCCTTGCCCTTCTGATCGAGCGCTCCGAAAATATCCCTGTGGCCGAGACCGTCGTCATTCATTCCCGTTCTTGTCGATGCAACCGCAGGCCCATAGAGATTGAGAAAGAGGCGGAATTGCTTCCATCGCGATCACATTCCATATGCTTATGCGCAAGTTTTAGGGAAATGGACAATAGCGGAGTTTCGCCAACGGGCATGCCGAGTGGAAACAGTGTGTCCTTACGTGAGGGTTGTGAATGCGGGTGGCTTTCTACGCGCCGATGAAATCGCCGAACCATCCGGTGCCGTCAGGTGACCGGTTGATGGCGCGGCTGTTGATCCGGGCGCTGGAGCTTGCCGGGCATGAGGTCGATATCGTTTCCGAATTCCGCGCCTATGCCGCGACGCCGGAGGCGGCGGCCGAACTCGAACCCGCCATCCGCGCCGAACTGCAGCGGTTGCGGGAGAAATGGACGTCCGGGCCGCGACCCGAACTCTGGTTCTGCTACCATCCCTATTACAAATCGCCCGACCCTTTCGGGCCGGTGATATCAGCCGAATTCGCCATTCCCTATGTGACGGCCGAAGCCTCATATGCGGCAAAGCGCGACAGGACCGGCTGGGCGGCTCAACAGAAGCGCGTCGGCGAAGCGATCATGCAGGCGGCGGTCAATATCAGCTTCACCGATCGTGACCGGGCAGGTCTTTCCGCCGCCTTTCCACAGGCGCGGCTTGCCGGCCTGAAACCCTTCATCGACACGACGCTGTTCGAGGGGCTGTCGCCGACGCCGGATCCGCGCCGGCTGATGACGGTGGCGATGATGCGGGCCGGCGACAAGATGCAAAGCTATGCGATGCTAGCGAAAGCATTGCGGCTGATCGAAGACCGGCCGTGGACCCTTGCCGTCATCGGCGATGGCCCGATGCGCCATGAGGTGCAGGCGCTGTTTGCCGGTTTCCCCACGGGCCGCATCGAATGGCTGGGCGAGCGGGATGGGGCTGAGATCGCCGGCTTGCTCGGCGGCGGCGGCCTCTATGTCTGGCCGGGCTGCGGCGAAGCTTACGGCCTTGCCTATCTGGAGGCCCAGGCCGCCGGCCTGCCTGTCGTGGCGCAGGCAACGGCGGGCGTGCCCGCGGTGGTCGAGGCCGAGGTGACCGGCCTGCTGACGCCCGATGGCGATGTTGCCGCCTATGCCGGGGCCGTGGCGGCCTTGCTTGACGACCGAGCGCGGCGAGAGGCGATGGGGCAGGCAGCGCGGCGCTTCGTGCTCGACGAGCGCTCGCTGCCGATGGCAGCTGCGCGGCTGGACGGAATTTTGCGGGACTATGCGGCAACAGGAGCGATGCGATGACCGATGGGACGAGCTGGGAGCCGCTGCACCGCGAGCTCGACCGCTGGCAGGCCGCCGGCCGCGCGGCGCGGTTCTGGCTGCGCGACGACGATGCCATCGAGCCGACGCCTGATCTGGAGACGCTGCTGGCGCTGGCGGGTGAAAGCCAGGTTCCGCTGATGCTCGCCGTCATTCCCGGCCTGACCGGCGAGGCTTTGGCGGCGCGGCTCGCGGAGGACGCAGGCGTCACCGTCGCCGTGCACGGCTGGTCGCATACGAACCATGCGGGGCCGGAACGGAAGAAGCAGGAACTCGGCGGCGAGCGGCCGGCCGACGTCGTGCTCGGCGAGCTGCGGGAAGGCTTCCAGCGGCTTGAGCGGCTGTATCCGGCCCGCTTCCAGCCGGTGCTGGTGCCGCCGTGGAACCGCATCGACGCGGCCCTCATCCCGGCGCTGCCGGGCCTCGGATTTGCGGCACTTTCGGTCTATGGGCGGGCAAAGGGCGGCCCGATGCCGCTGCTCAACACCCATGTCGACATCATCGACTGGCACGGCACGCGCGGCGGACGCAGCGAGGCCGAGCTGGTGGCCGAACTGGTGGCGGAACTCAGCGACCGCTTTGCCGGCAGCGAGGAGCCCATCGGCATACTCACCCACCATCTGGTGCATGACACGGCCGCATGGGATTTCCTGTCGGGCCTGTTTGCGGTGACGGCTCGGCATCCTGCCGTCCGCTGGTCGCCGGCGACGGCACTGCTGCAAGCTTAGGCGGCCGCGGATCACCTTCGGTCTTCCTCATACTGCTCGGCGCCCTCCACCGGCCGCAGCCACGGTTCGCGGCGCTTGATCCAGAGTTCGTAGCGCGGCACCAGCGGCGTCGGGGCCTCGGACAGGATGCCGAGTTTGATTTCCGCCTCTTCATCGTCGACGGAAAACAGCCGCGAACCACAGCCGGTGCAGAAATGCCGGCCTTGGAACTCGCCGGTTTGCCCAGAATGTTCAAATTGGCCGGCGGACCAGATCCCGTAAAAGGTAAAGGCCGAACCGCTTTCCTTCCTGCAGTCGGTGCAATGGCAGATTCCAACGCGCAAAGCTTCGCCTCGAACGGAAATCTGCACCTGCCCGCAAAGACACTTTCCGGAAAGCACGGTCATGGCTGATACCTGTTTCGTTGATTTTGCGCTGCCGAGGAAACGGCCTGGCCGAGCATCCGTTCCGCAGCAGCCGCTAGATCACCACGATCTGGTTGTCGCGGGCGGCAAAAGATTCGGGGAAGGCGGCCTGCGCCTGCGCTTCCATCTCGGCCAGCTGTTCGTCGGTGCGGGAGGGTGCGTGGTGGAACAGGGCGAAGCGTTTGGCGCCGGCCATCTTTGCCAGCTCGGTGCCGTGCTGCCAGGTCGAATGGCCGAAGCCCTTGAAACGCTGCATCTCGTCTTCATTGTAGGTGCAGTCGTAGACGACGAGATCGGCGCCCTGCATCATTTCCAGCGAGACCGGATCGTGGCTGCCCGGAATATGCTCGATGTCGTAGATCAGAGCGACCGAACGGCCCTGCCACTCGATGCGGTAGCCGATGGCGCCGCCTGGATGGTTCAGCATGAAGGTCTTGATCGTGATGCCCTGATAGGGCGTCAGCGCCTGACCGGGATGGAAATCGCGGAAATTCATCGTCGCCTGGCAGATGTCGGTCTTGACGGGAAACCAGGGCGGGCTGATGAACTGCTCGACCATTTCCCGCGTGCTCATCTTGCCGTCGAGATGGCCCGACCAGATGTTGACGTTGATCGAGGGATAATAGATCGCCTTGAAGAACGGCAGGCCGATGATGTGGTCGTAGTGGCAGTGGCTGAAGAACAGGTCGACATCGCTGACGCCGTCGGCGAGCAATGATAAGCCCGCCTCGCGCAGGCCGGAGCCCGCGTCGAAGATCATCCGGTGTTTTCCGCAGCGAATTTCGATGCAGGACGTGTTACCGCCGTAGCGGTCGAACTCGGGGCCGGATACGGGAATACTGCCGCGGACGCCCCAAAATTTTACCTGAAACAGTTCTGTCGTCATCTTTCTTCAAACCGGCCTTCCCGCATCGCCATCGTAATCATAGTTTATCCCGATGCGAAGCAGCAGAATTCCACGGGTTTGCCTGTGTCCCCTTTCCTTCTCCTAACCGCTAGCGGAAGAAGGAGTAGATTTTCCTAAGCAATCGGCTTTCGCTTCGGAAAGCAACCCAGTATGGTTGGTTTTCGGTAAACGGGCTGCTGGGATGGGACATTTTCCCGTAACTCATGCCTATTAGATGGTTGCGCGCGATTGAAAAAACAATTGCCGCCGTTCCATGGCCGAATCCCCTTGTGAAGCCGGTGGCAGCAAAGCTCGCTACGACAGCCCGAAAGGCAGCGCACGCGTCGGCGCGGCGTCGGCGGATGTCTCATCCGGCTCCAATACCGGCAGAAATCGGTATCCTATGAGAAAATTATGCTCGTTCCGACAGGAATGTTTCCTTGCTTGGCGTTGCCGAAAAGCGATATATCCGAGGATATAGGAAATATACGAGACTTCTGATGCTGCAGCCTGTTGTGAACGAGACCATTGCCGAGAGCAGCTACAGGCGCATTCGGGCCGACATCATTTTCGGGCGGCTGTCGCCCGGACAAAAATTGAAGCTGGACAGCCTGAAGGAGTCCTACGAGACCAGCATCAGCACCCTCCGAGAGGTGCTGAACCGGCTCTCCTCCGAAGGGCTTGTCGTTGCCGAGGGGCAAAAAGGCTTCGAGGTTTCTCCGGTGTCGGTGTCCGACCTCAAGGAGACGGCGGCGATGAGACTGCTGCTCGAGACCCATGCCTTGGAGCAGTCATTCGCCTATGGAGACGTCGAATGGGAGGCGCCGCTGGTCTCGGCCCATTATAAATTGGCGCGGATGGAGCAGGTCATGGCGACCGGCGATACCAGCCGGGCTGAGGACTGGAAGCGCTACGACTGGGAGTTCCACCAGGCCTTGATATCCGCCTGCGGCTCGAAACTGCTGATGGAAACGCACTCGGCGATCTTCGACAGATATCTCAGATATCAGATGGTTGCCTTGTCCTACCGCGGCGACGTCGCCGCCAACGAACACCAACAGCTTTTGGACGCGGCGCTGCGACGTGATGCCGAGACGGCCAAACGGGTGCTCGCCTTGCATATTCAAGGCGGGGTCGAGCATGCCTTGGCGCGCGGGACTTTGAAGTAGCACCACAGAGAATGCATCTCGGCAAACCAGGGAACGCCATGCTCAAACAAGTCCATGACCCGGCTGAAACAGTCAGCGACGTCGTTTTCCGGCAGATCCGCGAGGACATTATTTCCGGGATTTTGCCGCCGGGGGCCAAGATCAAGCTGGAGCAGGCCAAGGAGCGCTACTCGATCGGCATTTCGTCGCTGCGCGAAATTCTGAGCCGGCTGACCACGGAGAACCTCGTCGTCGCCGAAGGGCAGCGTGGTTTCGAAGTCAGCCCGGCTTCGCGGCGGGAGCTGCTGGAGCTTGCCGACCTGAGGATCGTTCTCGAAACGCATGCGATCGGCCTTGCCTTCGCGGCGGGAAATCTCGAATGGGAAGGGCGCATCGTCGCTGCCCATCACCGGCTGGCTGCCGCCGAGCGCAAGCTGCTGGCGGGCGACGTCTCGCGCACAGTCGACTGGGTCCGCTACGATTGGGAGTTCCATCAGGCGATCGTCTCGGCCTGCAATTCGGCGACGCTGATGGCGACGCTGTCCTCCGTCTTCGACCGCTTTCTGCGGTATCACATGCTGGCCGAAAGCTTTCGCGGCAAGCCTGTCGTCGACGACCACAGGCTTTTGTTCGAGCTGTCCATTCGCCGTGACGTCGCGGGCGCGACCGAGGTGGTCAGAAGGCACGTTCAAAGCGGCGTCGAACATGTCCTCAAAAGCGGCCGAATTCTTTAGAAACAGAGTTCAATAGCCGTCCTTGGGAATGCCTTCCGGACGCATCTGCCTTTTCAGCGCGGCGATCCGGAAAATCGCATTCGGCGCGCCATATCCGCGATAGCCGCGCCGCTCGACGATCTCGAAAAAGAACCCCTCTCCATATGTGCCGCTGTAGAGCTGGAAATATTCGCCATGCTCGTCGCGGTCATAGAGGATGTTCTCCGCTTTCAGCCGCTCGGCCAGGACGGGATCGAGCCCGAAGCGTGCTTCGACGTCGTCGTAGTAGTTCGGCGAGATGTGCAGGGGCCTGAAACCGCAGGCCCGAAGTTTTTCAGAGGTTGCAAAGATGTCATCGGTTGAAAATGCCAGGTGCTGGATACCGGCCCCGAACTTCTCGGCAATGAAATGTCCGGCCAGGGTGCGGCGATTTTCGGCGCCGTTCATGGTGATGCGCAGCGCCCCCGACCGATTCTCGACGACTTGACTGCGCACCACCCCGGCTGGATCGATGATGTCGACCATCGGCGTCTTATGCGTCTCGAAGATCGACGTGTAGAACAGAAGCCAGGTGAGCATTTCATCGTAGCCCACCGTCTGGGCGACATGATCGACGCGCAGAAGACCGGCGGACGCCGTGTCGGTCTGGTCGGCGACCGGCCGGAAGTCGATTTCGGAAAAGCGGCCCAAGGCGCTCTTGTCGTCGATGAGATAGACGATGCCGCCACCCACACCCCGAATCGCCGGCAGCTCAAGCTCACCCTCCGCGACAGGCTGGACGAAGGGCTCGGCATCCAGGGTAAGGGCGCGTGCATATGCTTTTGCCGCATCGTCGACGACGAGTGCCATGGCATAGGCAAACGTGCCGTGAACGGCATAGGCGGCGTTGGCGAACCCTGCCTGATCGACATTGACGAGGATCCGGATCTCGCCCTGCTCGAACAGAGAGACTTTCTTCGTGCGGTGGACGGCGGTCTGTTTGAATCCGAGGGTGCGCAGCAATGCCACCAGCTCGACTTCATCCTGTTCGTCGGTGGCAAACTCGACGAAGCCGACACCTTCGACGGCGGCTCGTTCCGGCATCGCCGCCCCAGCCATGCTCTCGGTGCCGAGATGGCGCCGCACCTGATCGCCGAGATAGATCAGCGAACGGTGGCCATCGGCGGCGATCGCACGCGACAAACCGCCTCGAAACTGGTCGTTGAAAATCTCCAGGGAGAAATACCCGTCGTAACCTGTGGCCGCGACGGCTTCGGTGAACGCCGTGACGGGAAGGTCGCCTTCGCCCGGCATGTTCCGGAAGTGGCGGCTCCAATAGAGCAGGTCCATGTCGATATCAGGCGCATCGGCAAGCTGGACGATGAAGATCTTCTCTTTGGGAATCGAGCGGATGGAATTGACGTCGATCTTGCGTGACAAAGTGTGGAAGCTGTCGAGGATAAGGCCGACATTCGGATGATCGGCGCGCCGCACGATCTCCCAGGCGTCGCGGTGGTCGCTGATATGGCGACCCCAGGCGAGCGCCTCGTAGCCGACGCGCAGTCCACGCCGGGCGGCACGCTCGCCGAGTTCCCGGAAATCTGCCGCTGCCCGATCGATACCGCCGATGGCTGCCGGCGAGACATTGGAGCAGACGAGCACCAGATCCGTTCCAAGCTGCTGCATCACGTCGAACTTTCGTTCGGCGCGATCAAAGGTGCGGCTTCGCAGCGGCTCCGGCATGCCCTCGAAATCACGAAATGGCTGAAACAGGGTGATCTCCAGACCATGGTCGCGGACGAGTTTTCCGACATCGGCCGGGCTTCCGTCAAACGCCAGGAAATCATTTTCGAAGATCTCGACGCCGTCGAAGCCGGCTCGGGCGATCGCCTCGAGCTTTTCCGGGAGTTCGCCGCTGATCGTCACAGTCGCAATCGAGGTCTTCATATCAAAGCCCTTTCGGTATCCACACCGCAAACCACGGGAACATCGTCTCACTTATTATTACAAATGTCGTGAGAAATTAAAATAGCTCGGCGTATCATAAATTCTCAGATGATTTTGAAAAACTATGTTGATTTGGCCGACCTTCTCTGGCAATCATGTCTCCACAGTCAAAGGTGAGGTGGCTGTCCGGTCCATCGACCGTCAAAGGAGGAGGAATTCCATGTTCAAATCTATGCTAACGCGCCGCAATGCGATGCTCGGAGCCGCAGCCCTGGTGGCTGCCGTCACTTTGGCGCAACCGGCCGCCGCCGTGACGCCTGATGAAATCAAGGCTCGCGGCAAAATCATCGTCGGAATTCAGGGTGACAATCCGCCTTGGGGCTTTGTGACCAGCGGCGGCAAGCAGGACGGCCTCGACGCCGACATCGCAACGCTGTTCGCCAAAGAATTGGGTGTTTCCGTCGAATTCGTACCGCTTGAAGTCAACAACCGCATTCCGGCACTCACGGCCGGCCGCGTCGACGTTCTCTTCGCGACGATGGCCATGCTGCCGGATCGCGCCAAGGCCGTGCAGTTCAGCAAGCCCTATGTTGCCAATGCCATCGTTCTGATCGGCCCCAAATCGGCTGAGATCAAGACGAATGCCGATATGGCCAAGTTCACGGTCGGCGTCGCCAAAGGTGCCGCTCAGGACACGCAGGTCACCAAGAACGCGCCGGCGAACACCACCATCCGGCGTTATGACGGCGACGCCGCCAGCGTCCAGGCTCTCGTTTCCGGCCAGGTCGATACGCTAGGCGGCAACATCTTCTATATGGACCGGGTCGAGAAGGCGCGTCCGGGCGAATTCGAAAACAAGCTCGAATTCCAGAAGCTCTACAACGGTGCCTGCACGCGTCTCGGCGAGAAGGAAATCAATGCGGCGCTGAATAGCTTCATCGACAAGATCAAGGCAAATGGCGAGCTCAAGAAAGTCTACGACAAGTGGATGAAGGTCCCGGTGCCGGAATTCCCGGAAACGCTGGAAGGCATTCCCTTCGCGGCGCACTGACATCGTTTCTTCCGTCATCCTCGGGACAGCCCGAGGATGACGTCGGGAGGGGCGTGAGCGTCTCGCCGAACAAGACGGGCATGCCGATGCCCGTCAACGCAATCGCTATGCTTAAGGCTACGCCCGTTTGAGGTGCGCGACATGACCAGAACCATCTTTGTGCTCAACGGACCGAACCTCAACCTGCTCGGTGAGCGCGAGCCCGCCATCTACGGCTCGGCGACGCTGGCCGATATCAGGGACAATTGCCTCGCAAAGGCGGAGAGCCTTGGCTTTGCCATCGACTTCCGCCAGACCAATTTCGAGGGCGAGCTGGTGGAAAGTGTGCATCAGGCCCGCAAAGCGGCCTGCGGCATCATCATCAATCCGGCCGGCTATACCTTCACCTCGATCGCTCTTCTCGATGCGCTGAAAACCTTCGATCCGCCGAAGATCGAGCTGCATATTTCCAACGTGCATGCCCGCGAGGAGATCTATCACAAATCCCTCGTCTCGCGCGTCGCCACCGCCATCATGATCGGCTTCGGCCCCCGCGGTTATGAACTCGCCATAGAAGCAATGGCCGGCATGGTGGGAGCAGCGAAGGCATGAACTACAAGTTGGATTTCACCCCGGTCATAGATGGGCTGCCGAGCCTCCTGCTCGGCTGTCTCGGGACATTCTTACTTGCCATTTGCGGGATGCTGCTGGCGATCGTCATCGGAATTGGCGGGGTTGCCCTGCGTGACTCCGCATTCAAGCCGGCGCGCTGGCTGGTCATCGCCTTTGTCGAGTTGATCCGCAACACGCCGTTTCTCGTCCAGATCTTCTTCATCTACTTCGCGCTTCCGCTCACCGGCATCAGGCTCGATCCAACGCCGACGGCGATCATCGCGCTCGGCATCAATGGCGGCGCCTACGCCATCGAGATCATTCGCGGCGGCGTCCAGTCGATCCCGAAGGGGCAGATGGAAGCGGGCCTCGCCCTTGGCCTGCACAAGGCGCAGGTCTTCCGGCTGATCATCCTCAAGCCGGCATTGCGGGCGATCTATCCGTCTCTGACCAGCCAGTTCGTGCTGTTGACGCTGACCACCAGCATTGCATCGGCGATCTCGGCCTATGAGCTGACCTCGGTTTCCCAGCGGATCGAATCGGAGAGCTTCCGCAGTTTCGAGGTCTACTTCACGGTCACGGTTTTTTATTTCGTGATTTCCTGGCTGATGATGCGCCTGTTTGCGCTGTTTTCGGCCCGCTACTTCAAATATCCGGTCAAGTAGGAGGAATTCCATGGGTCACGATGAGTTCGTTTTCCTCCTGATCGGCCTGAAATGGACGGTGGTCCTGTCCGCCGTCGGCTTTGTCTGCGGCTGTATTGCCGGTCTCGGCGTCGCTCTTGCCCGCGTCTCCGGCAATCCGCTGCTGGAACGCGTGACATCAGGCTACATCGCCGTCTTCCAGGGAACGCCGCTTCTGATGCAGCTTTTCGTCGTCTATTACGGCCTCGCTTTGGTGGGCTTGATGCTCGATGCCTGGGTGGCCGTCGCCATCGGACTGACGCTGCATGCCAGCGCCTATCTCGGCGAAATCTGGCGCGGATCGATCGAAGCGGTCCCGCGCGGCCAGACGGAAGCAGCAAAGGCGTTGAGCCTCCGTTACATCTCCCGCATGAAGGACGTCATCCTGCCGCAGGCGCTGCGCATCTCGCTGCCGGCCACGGTCGGTTTCCTCGTGCAATTGATCAAAGGCACCTCGCTGGCGTCGATCGTCGGCTTCACCGAGCTGACGCGGGCCGGCAACATCATCTCCAATCAGATCTTCCAGCCGCTGACGGTCTTCGGCATCGTCGGCATTCTGTATTTCCTGATGTGCTGCCCGCTGACGATTCTCGGTGCGCGCCTCGAGCGAAAGTTCGCCGCCTCTGCGCGCTGATCCGCATCCCTTGTTCTTCGATGCGGCCTTGGCCGCCAATCCTGGAGTTCCACCGATGACCAGTCCCATTTCTGCCCGAGCCGGAGACCCCATGATCACCATGGCGCAGGTGGAAAAGTGGTACGGCTCGTTTCAAGCCCTTCACGACATCAACATGACGGTTCGCAGCGGCGAAAGGATCGTCCTATGTGGCCCTTCCGGCAGCGGCAAGTCGACGCTCATTCGCTGTATCAACCATCTCGAGACTTATCAGAAAGGGGAAATCCGGGTCGGCGGCATCGTTCTGAGCGACCAGGCCAAGACCATCGATGCGATCCGCCGCGAGGTCGGCATGGTCTTCCAGCAGTTCAATCTGTTTCCGCATCTGACCGTGCTGCAGAACTGCATGTTGGCGCCGATGAAGGCGATCGGCGTCGGCAGGGCGGAAGCCGAGGAACGCGCCCGCGGGCTGCTCGAGCGGGTCAAGATCCAGGAGCAGGCCGACAAATACCCGGTCCAACTTTCCGGCGGCCAGCAGCAGCGCGTCGCCATTGCCCGGGCGCTCTGCATGCGGCCGAAAGTGATGCTGTTCGACGAACCGACGTCGGCGCTCGACCCGGAGATGGTCAAGGAGGTGCTGGATACGATGATCGCGCTGGCCGATGAGGGCATGACGATGATCTGCGTCACCCACGAAATGGGCTTTGCCCGCCAAGTCGCCGACCGGGTGATCTTCATGGCCAGCGGCGCGATCGTCGAAGAAGCCCCGCCTGCCGAATTCTTCACCAACCCACGGCACGAGCGAACCCGAAAATTTCTCGGAGAAATCCTGCGGAAGTAAGCCGTTTCAACGCCGATCAACCATCAAATCTCGCCCATTATCGGAGCCGATCATGAAGCCGCTGGAAATTGCAGTCATGGGAGCCGGCCTGATCGGCAGACGCGATGCCACGCCTCTCGTCAGCGGGCGAGAGGGTCTCGCCACCCTCAGGGTCGTCGAAGCGATGAAGAGATCTGCAAGTGCGGGGAAGATGATCCACCTCTCTGAAAGTCTAGCCACATGATCACCGGGACGACCAAACTCATCGCCCATCTCGGCTATCCCACCGAGTCCTTCAAGGCGCCTCTGATCTACAATCCGTATTTCGAAGAGACCGGGATTGACGCGGTCGTCGTGCCGATGGGCTGCAGGCCGGAGGATTATCCCGCCTTCTTGAAGCTTTGTTTCCGGCTCTCCAATATTCACGGCGCGCTGATCACGATGCCGCACAAGATTTCGACGATGGCGCTGCTCGACCAAGCATCGACCAACGCCAAAGTCGCGGGTTCGTGCAATGCGGTGCGTCTCGGTTCGGACGGCAGGCTGATCGGCGATATGTTCGACGGCGAGGGCTTCGTTCGCGGCGTTCTGCGCAAGGGCAAGAAGGTCGAAGGCGCTCACGCGCTCGTCGTTGGTGCCGGCGGTGTCGGCTCGGCGATCGCCGCGTCGCTGGCGCAGGCTGGTGTAGCCCATCTGGCGATCTTCGACGCCAATGCGACGACCGCGACCGCGCTGCTCGACCGGCTGAAGACATATTATCCGCAGCTGAAGGTCACGATCGGCTCTGTCGATCCGGCCGGTTTCGACATTGTCGTCAACGCCACACCGCTTGGCATGCGGCGGAACGATCCTCTGCCCATCGACGTCGAGCGCATTTCCCCATCGACCTTTGTCGGCGAAGTCGTGATGAGCAGGGAGATCACCCCTTTTCTCGAAGCCGTGCGGGCTCGGGGCTGCGCCTTTCAAGTCGGCACGGATATGTTGTTCGAACAAATCCCGGCCTATCTCGAATTCTTCGAATTCCCGACAACGACGGCCGACAATTTGCGTGCAATCGCCAAGCTCGGGTAATGCTCGTATCGCCCGAAGTAAAAGCGCCCGGAGCGGATCTGAAAGATTGCGACGCTTCAGGCGGCTCCGAGCCGCCTGATATTCGCTGTCAATTCCTTCGCCAGCCGCAGGCTGGCGGCGGTTGCCATCGTCATCTGCGGCAGCAGCAGCCATTCGAGCGTCCAGGCCGCACCGGAGCGTTCCTGTTCATGGACGAGGGATTGGTGGATGCCCGACAGAACAGTGGCGTTGAAGCGGGCAAGCGAGATGAGGGCCTCGGCGGCAACCGGGTTCTGCTTGTGGGCCATCGCCGACGAGGTGCCGCCGCCTGAGATTTCGATCTCGTCGCCGGCCTGAGCGAGCAGGGCGATGTCCTGGCCGATCTTGCCGAGGCTGCCGGAGATCGAAGCGAACAGGCCGGCGATATCGGCGATGGGCAGACGGTTGCTCTGCCATTGAGCTGTGTCGGTGAGGCCGAGTTCCCTAGCGAGCGAGGCGCGGATTGCGGGGCCTTGCGTGCCGAGCTTGTCCAGCGTGCCGGCCGCCCCACCGAACTGGACGGGAAAACTCTGTTCGGTCAGGCGGTCGCGATAGGTCGCAAGCGGCGCGCGCCACGCGTCGAGACGGTCGCCGACGCTGATCGGGATCGCCGCCTGCATGCGGGTATGGCCCATCAGCCGGTTTTGGCCGAACTGGCGGTCGAGCCCATCGAGAACTGCGGCAATAGCGGAAAGCCGGCCGGCAAACAGGAAGGTGATGGCCCTCAGGCGGATCATCAGGCTGGTGTCGATCACATCCTGGCTGGTGGCGCCGAGATGCAGGCTCTTGGCCGCGTCCTCGCCGACTGCAATGCGCAGCTGCCTGATGAGGTCGGGAACGACGACGCCATCCCTTGCCGTTGCCGATCGAAGAGCCGACTCATCGGGGGAGAAGGCGGTGCAGGTGTCGGCGATGTGCCTTGCGGCGTCCCCCGGGACGAGGTCATGCGCCGCTTCGGCCTTTGCGAGTGCCGCCTCGAAGGAGAGCATGGCGCGGATATCGGCCCCGGCGGAGAAGTAGGGCGCGATTTCATCATCGCCGAGCAGGCCGGAGAGGAAGGGATGGTCGAAGGGCGAAGCGGTCATGGGTTTCTCGTCCGGAGTGCATGGAAACAAAGAGATAGAGCATTTCCGCAATTCACGAAAAATCAAAATCCTCTTGGAGCGGCTGCTTATCCGGCTGTCGTACCCCAGGGGTCGAGCCGCCGGTCTCGACCCGTCCTTCGGAACCCTCGAGGGCAGGGTGAGCGGGCTGCTTGCGCCGAGTTATCCGAACGTAGCCCGCGCACTCTCAAATATCCAGAAACACCGTCTCCTTGGGGCCTTGCAGATGAATGTCGAAATGGCAGGTCGCGCCGTCGCGGGTGGCGACCATCGTTGCGACGCGTTCGCGATGTTCGATGCGCGACAGCAGCGGGTCGCTAGCGTTGGCCTCCGTCTCCTCCGGGAAATACATGCGCGTATGCAGGCCGATATTGATGCCGCGGGCGACGATCCAGACGGTGATGTGCGGGGCTTGTCTGTGGCCGTCCTTGAAGGGAACGCGGCCGGGCTTGATGGTCTCGAAGCTGTAGACGCCGTCCTCGGCGCGGGTCGGGCAGCGGCCCCAGCCGGTAAAGTTCGGGTCGGCGGCGCCGCGCATTTCCGACGGGCTGTTGTAGAGGCCGGCGCTGTCGGCCTGCCAGATCTCGATAACGGCATCGCGCACCAATGCGCCGGCGCCGTCGAAGATCCGGCCGGTGACGGTGATGCGTTCGCCGAGCGTCTTGTCATTGACCATCTCGATGCCGAGATCGGTGCCGTAGACGCCCGCTATGTCGCAGAAATTCGGCGTCAGGCCGATGTGGACATAGGGGCCCGCCGTCTGCGACGGGGTTTCCTTGAGATAGCCGAGCTGCTGCATGGTCAGTTGCCCTCCAGCCTGTTTTCGAACATCGTTGAGCGGCGGCCGCGCAGCACGATATCGAATTTATAGGCGCGTGAATCCATCGGAATGGTATTGCCCCAGTCGAGCGGCGCGATCAGTTGCTCGATCGCCGCCTTATCGGGGATGGTGCCGACGATCGGACATTTCCAAATCATCGGATCGCCCTCGAAATACATCTGGGTGATCAGGCGCTGGGCAAAGCCGTGGCCGAAGATCGAGAAATGGATATGGGCAGGGCGCCAGTCGTTGACGCCGTTCGGCCAAGGGTAGGCGCCGGGGCGGACGGTGCGGAAATGGTAACGGCCTTCCTCGTCGGTGATGGCGCGGCCGCAGCCGCCGAAATTCGGGTCGATCGCCGCGAGATAGGTTTCCTTCTTGTGGCGGTAGCGGCCGCCGGCATTGGCCTGCCAGAATTCGACCAGGGCGCCGGCTACCGGCTTGGCGCGCTCGTCGAGCACGCGGCCGTGGACGATGATGCGCTCGCCGATGGCGCTTTCGCCGGGCTGCGCGTAGTTCAGGATCAGGTCGTTATCGAGCTCGCCGATCATCGAATGGCCGAAGACCGGGCCTGTCGTTTCTGAGATCGTGCCGTCGAGCGACAGCAGCGCGCGCTGCGGCGCGCGCAGCACGGAGGTCTTGTAGCCAGGGGTCAGCGCCGGCGCATGCCAGGCACGGTCGCGGCCGAAGAAGGCGCCGGTCTCGGGCTTTTGGTTGGGTCGTTCGGACATGTCTCTCCCTCAGGCCGCCTTTTCGGCGTCCATTTGTGCAAAGGCCTGCTTGGCAATCTTGATCGCATGATTGGCGGCGGGAACGCCGGCATAGATCGCCACATGCAGCAGCGCCTCGCAAATATCCTCGCGGCTTGCCCCGGTATTGGCGGTGGCGCGCACATGCATGGCGACCTCGTCGTCCTGGCCGAGAGCCGCGAGCAGGGCAATGGTGACGATCGAGCGCTCGCGCTTCGTCAGCGCCGGGCGCGACCAGACATGACCCCAGGCGGCTTCGGTGATCAGCTCCTGGAAGGGGCGGTCGAACTCGGTCGTTGCTATTGCGGCGCGGTCGACATGGGCGTCGCCGAGCACGGCGCGGCGGGTCGCCATGCCCTGCCGATAGCGCTCGGAGGCGGCGGTCTCATTCATGGGCTGTTTTCTCCAGGCGGAAAGGATGTGAGGAAGGCGCGGATGATCGCCGTCAACGCCTCCGGCTGCTCGACGCAGGGGATGTGGGCGCAATCGGGGATGACTTCGTAACGGGCGCCAGGGATAAGCCGCGCCGTGGAGAGCACGAGATCGGGCGGCGTCGAGCCGTCCTGGTCGCCGACGATGCAGATCGTCGGCACTGCGATCGTCTTTGCCAGCTCGGTGAAATCGGCGTCGCGGATCGCGGCACAGGCGGCGATATAACCCTCGACGGGCTGGCGCGTCAGCATGTTGCAATAGCCGGAATAGGCGGTGTTTTCGGGCCTGCGGAAGGCCGGCGTGAACCAGCGCTCCATGATGGCGTCGACGATGCTGCCGATACCATCTTTCTCGACGGCGGCGATGCGGGCGTTCCAGCTCTCCGCCGTGCCGATCTTGTGGGCGGTGTCGCAAAGGATCAGCGCGCTGACCAGATCCGGCCGCCGCTGATAAAGCGACTGGGCGATCAGGCCGCCGACGGAGAGGCCTGAGATGACGGCATTCTTAACCGACAAGAGATCGAGCAGGCCGGCGAGATCCGTCGCATGGTCCTCGATCGATGAGGGGAGCTGGCCGACATCGGACAGGCCGTGGCCGCGCTTGTCGTAAAGCACGATGGCGAAGTCGCCGGCAAGCCGCACCACGACATCGCGCCAGATGCGGAAATCCGTTCCGAGCGAATTGGTAAAGACGATCACCGGCCTGTCGGCAGGCGCACCGATAACCTGATAATGGATCGTCACGTCGTTTATCTGGGCGAATTGCACGTCACTCTCCTCCTGAATGGCGAAATTGAATGGTTGATCCGGTTAAGTAAAATGATATTTTTAGGCTTTTCGATAACCTCGGAGTTATGCGAACGATGATCGACAGCCGCGTCAAGTTTCGTCATCTGCAGACCTTTGTCGAGGTGGCGCGGCAGAAGAGCGTCATGAAGGCGGCCGAATTGCTGCATGTCAGCCAGCCGGCGGTGACGAAGACGATCCGCGAGCTGGAACAGGCGCTGGGTGTTGCCGTCTTCGAACGCGACGGCCGCGGCATCAAGATCACCCGCTACGGCGAGGTCTTCCTGCGCCATGCCGGAGCGGCGCTGACGGCGCTGCGCCAGGGTCTCGATTCCGTCTCGCAGGAGCAGTTTTCCGATGCGCCGCCGATCCGGATCGGCGCGCTGCCGACGGTGTCGTCGCGGATCATGTCGCGAGCGATGGAACTCTTCCTCAAGGAGCGGACCTGGAGCCGGGTGAAGATCGTCACCGGCGAGAATGCCGTGCTCCTGGAGCAACTTCGTGTCGGCGATCTGGACCTCGTCGTCGGCCGCCTGGCAGGCGCCGAAAAGATGGCGGGCTTTTCCTTCGAACATCTCTATTCCGAGCAGGTGGTGTTTGCCGTGCGCGCCGGCCATCCGCTGCTCGACGGCCGGCGATCGCTGTTTTCAGGTTTCGGCGACTACACGGTGCTGATGCCAACCCGGGGTTCGATCATCCGGCCGGTGGTTGAAAATTTCCTCATCGCCAACGGCGTCGCGAGCCTGCCGAACCAGATCGAGACGGTGTCGGATTCTTTCGGCCGCGCCTTCCTCAGGGCAAGCGATGCGATCTGGATTATTTCCAACGGCGTGGTGGCCGACGATGTCGCCGACGGGCGGCTGGCGCTGCTGCCGGTCGATACCGGCGAAACCAGGGGGCCGGTCGGGTTGACGATGCGCGCTGATGCCGTGCCGTCGGTGCCGCAATCGATCCTGATGCAGACGATCCGCGAGGCGGCAGCGGAGCTTTCCTGACCGGCTCTTTAAATTCGCTTGATGATTGCCCAGATTTGGACTATGTCTAGTTCAAGACAGGACGCTGTTATGCAGCACGCACGACACAGGGATCGGGAAGACCAGGGGCCACAGCGGCTGGACATGGAGCGCTTTGCCCCGGCAAACCGCAAGAGGCTCAGCGCACCGGCCTTGCGGACCTTCCTGGCGATCGCCGATCTTTGGGGGCTGACGGAAGAACAGCGGCTGCTGATACTCGGCTATCCCTCCAGGTCGACCTACCACAATTGGGCCAAGCAGGCGCGCGAGCACGGTGCTTTCACCCTTGATGTCGATACGCTGACCCGGATCTCGGCCGTGCTCGGCATCCATCAGGCACTCGGCGTGCTTTTTGCCGATGAACGCGCCGGCGTCACCTGGCTGCGCATGCCGCATCAGGCGCCGGTTTTCGGCGGACATCCGCCGCTTGACGTGGTGACGAACGGAACCCAGGACGGGTTGATGACCGTCCGCCGGTTTCTCGATGGCGCCCGAGGCGGCGTCTACATGCAGCCGAACAGGCTCGATGAAGCCTTCGCGCCTTACGAAGATGCGGACATCGTCGTCCGGTGAGCGACCGTTATGCCCAAGCGCCGCGTCCGTCCTGCCGGCTCATCCCGTCACAATTTCCGCCGATCGGGCTTTTCGACACGGTGGCGAGGGCGGCCGATCTCGAAGCCGTAATGGAGCTCGTCGGCTGGACCAATGACCGTCTCGTCGCCGACCGCATCCAACGGCTTCCCAGGGATGAATGGGTTTACGGCATGCCGAACGCCAGCATTGTCATGGCGGCTTTCCTGCATGTCGCCCCCGGCGGCATGCGCTTCAACGGCCCCGATCTCGGCGCCTGGTATGCCGCCGACAATCTGAAGACAGCCGCCGCCGAGGTCGGCCACCACCTCCGGCGCGAGACTTTGGCGCGCGGGGTGGCGACGATGGCACGGACCTATCGAAGCTATTCGGCCACGCTGATCGGCGATTACCTCGACATTCGCGGCGAACAGACGCTGCGGCCCGATGTCTATGACGGCACCAGCTATGCGGCGTCGCAGGTGCTGGGCGAACAGCTGCGCTCGAGCGGCGGTGCCGGCATCCTCTATGACAGTGTCCGGCTGCGAGGCGGCGTCAACATCGCCGCGCACCGGCCGAAGAACATTCGCGACGTGGTGCAGGCCGATCACTTCGAAATTACCGTTTTCGCCACCGACCGGCGCATCGATGTCAGGAAGCTTGCGGCCTGATGGCGACAGTCGCGAGGTGATGCCTAAACCTGCAGCCGCTCGGCCCACGCCTTTGCCGTCTTCGCCATCGTGGCGAGGTGATCGGCGGCGGAGAAGCCGGAGATCGTCTTGCGCGGCTTGAGGTCGTGGTCGCCGTCCTCCAGCCAGAGGATCTCGATCCGGTCGGAGAGATCATAACCCGGCACCTCGTCCCGCGTGCCGAATTCGTCGCGGGTACCCTGGCAGATCAGCGCCGATGTCGCGAGCCCGGTGAGATGGGCGGTGCGGAGTTTCTTCGGCTCGCCGGGGGGATGAAAGGGATAGCCGAGGCAGAGCAGGCCGGCGACCTTCCCCTGACGATGGAGATCGTCGGCGATCATGCTGGCGACCCGGCCGCCCATCGACTTGCCGCCGATGATCAGCGGGCCGCTGGCGCCGAGTTCTGCAATCGCCGCCTCGTATTCGGGATTGAGCGTTTCGGCGCGCGGCGGCGGCTTGCGACCCTCCGCCGTGCGCCGCGCCGCCATGTAGGCGAATTCAAAGCGTGCGACACGGAAACCGACGCCGGCGAGCGCCTCAGCCGCTGATGTCATCGATGCCGAGTCCATCGGCGCGCCGGCGCCATGCGCAAGAAGGAGGGTGAAGCGTGCATCATGGGGGCCTTGAAGCAGAAACCTGTCAGACATCGGCAATCCTCCATCCCGTCATCGGAACCATGTCGGCGCCCGTGACTTTTCCTCGAAAGGAGACGGACAATGTCGACGAATGATGAAAACGTAAAGCCCGAACAGCGCCGCCCCAAAGATGTCGGAACCGTTCCGGAAAAGCCGGAGCCGGCTGACGCAGAATCCATGGCGACGCCGGCCGTGCAGCCTGAAGGCGTCAAGGACAAAAGTGAGCGGCCGGTGGTCAATCCCGTGACCGGCGTAGCCTTTTAGCGGCTGATGTGGAGAACCGCCCTTGAAACCGCCTCACAAAAGGTACATATACCGGCCCTGCCTGAAAAATGGATGCGCGCGGTATCGACGTCGTCGAACTGTTCGCTGTCCGACAGGATAAGGGCGCTCCCCGCAAGGGTCGAGCGCCCTTTTTGCTTTTCGGACATCGGGTGGACCACGACCTCGGGTTCGTGTTGGGGGCGATAGCTGGCAATTCCCTCCATAGTCTATATAGCACTTCGGAATCCCGAAATTGGCTGCATCGTTGGAATCATTGCATATTTCCCTGCGGCGACGGTGCTGAAAAGGCGGCGAATTTCGGAATCCCGAAGCGGGGGAATTTCGGGATTCCGAAGTGGGATTTTTTCTCGCCGCTGCCGTGCCTGCAGCAAGAATGGCGTCCGGTTCCAATGAGAGCGAAGATCATCCCATCTCCCGCGTGCTCACCGTCAGAAAATCGATGAAGGTGCGGACCTTGGCCGAGAGATATTTGCGGCTCGGATATACGGCGTAAAGTGTGCTGTTGAAGCCGAGCAGAATGGCCGGAAGTACGATCTCCAGCCGGCCGGCTTCGATATCCTGCTCGGCCATCCATTTTGGCAGGAAGGCGAGGCCCATCCCCCGCAGGGCCGCCAGATGCATAATTGTCTCATTGTCGCTCAGCATCACGGTGCGGAAGGTGATCTTGTGTGGTCCGTCCGGACCTTCCAGCGACATGCTTTCCCCGAAGTTGACGCCGGAGTAGCGAAGCAGTGCGTGGCCGTTGAGTTCGGCGACGTTCTGCGGGCGCCCGGTTCGCTCGAGATAGTCAGGCGAACCCATGAGACGGAACTGGACATTCGTCAGCGGGCGGGCGACGAGGCCCGGATCGAGCCGGTCTTCCGACGTTGCCCGCAGCGCAAGATCGAAACCTTCGTCAACCAGATTCACCAGCCGGCCGCTGAGATCCAAGTCCAGGCAGACGTCGGGGTAGCGCCGGTTATAGGCTGCCAGCATGTCGGTAAAACAGCCGGTTGCCGCCCAAACCGGCGCACTCAATTTCAAGGTACCACGGGGAGCCACCGTGACATTGCCGATGGCGTCTTCCACCTCGTCCAGCCGTTCGAGCATCTCCCTGGTCTGGTTGAAATAAAGCCGCCCCGTCTCCGTCAGGCTGACATGGCGGCTGGTTCGGTTGAGCAGCCGTGTCCCCAGCCGGTTCTCGAGCCGCATCACATGCTTGCTCGCCATGGCCGGCGAAACGCCAAGGCGGTCGGCGGCAGAGGTGAAGCTTTTCAGTTCGGCGACGGTGCAGAACACCCGCAGGCTCGTCAACGTGTCCATCGATCATCAACATCCAGGAAACAGTTCTTCAATATCCGCCACATTGATCAATGATGGAGAAAAATCAAAGTCTTCCGCAACAACACCCATCGAAGCCCGCCGACGCTCGCGGCAATGATGCGAAAGGACGATTGCTGTGACAGACTCTCGACTCCCGACCTATTTCATCAGCCATGGCGGTGGCCCCTGGCCCTACATGACCGGCGAATTCCGCCGCAACTTCGACGTGCTCGAACAGTCGCTGGTCGACATGCGCGCCGAACTCGGCGGCGCGCCGAAGGCGATCCTCGTCGTCTCGGGTCACTGGGAAGAGGAGGGTTTTGCCATATCGTCGGGCGTCAAGCCCGGCATGGTCTACGACTATCATGGCTTTCCGGAACACCTCTATCACATCACCTACAATGCCCCGGGTTCGCCTGATCTGGCAAACCGCGTGCAGCAGCTGCTTCGCACGGGCGGCATCGAAGCGGCGCTTGATCCGACGCGCGGTTATGATCACGGCACGTTCAGCATCATGAAGCCGCTCTATCCGGAAGAGAACATTCCTGTCGTGCAGCTTTCGCTGGATGCGGGTTACGATCCGGCGCTGCACATCAGGGTCGGCCGGGCGCTGGCGCCCTTGCGTGACGAGGGCGTGCTGATCATCGGCAGCGGTCTCAGTTATCACAACCTTTCGGCCATGCGCGGCACGGGCGGATACGAGCCGTCCCGCCGCTTCGACGCCTGGCTTCAGGAAACGCTGGTCCACGCGCCCTCCGACAAGCGCACCGAGCGGCTGATCGAGTGGCAGCAGGCGCCGGCTGCCCGGGCGGCGCATCCGCGCGAAGACCACCTCATTCCGCTGATGGTGGTGGTCGGCGCCGCCGAGAACGAAGCCGGTGCCACCACCTATCACCAGAAGGACTTCGCCGGCGGGGTTACCGCATCGAGCTTCCGTTTCGGCCGCGTCCCCTCAACCCCTCAATCACATGGAGACGCGCAATGACCAGCGAAACCTTCAAGCCGATCGTCTACCTCAAGGAAAACTGCCCCTTCTGTCTCAAGGTTCGCCTCTTTCTTCTGGAATCGGGGCTGGCCTCGGACGTGGAAAGCCGCGACTTCACTCCTGGAACCGAGCAGGAGGAGAAGATCCGGGCGGAGCTTTCGCCGCATCTCGACAAGGTGAGCTTTCCCTCGGCGCAGCTCGAGCCCGGCCGCTACATTGCTGAATCCGATGATATCGTTGCATTTTTCGCGGCGAAGGCCGGCCGCGATCCGGCAGGCATGACGGTTTACCGGAACTATGTCGATGGTGTCTTCGCCATGTCGATGAAGCTCTGGAAAGAAAACCAGGAACTCAAGAAGGCGGCCTCCGCCGCCTGATCTCCCATCAACCTCTTTGGAGAAACTCGATGATCAATACCGGCAAATGGACGCCGTACGTCCTTGCACTTCTGCGCATCATAACGGCCTTACTCTTCCTCGAACACGCGACCATGAAGTTTCTGCAGTTTCCGGGTCCGATTCAAGGGGTACCCTATCCGCTGCCCGCCATCCTGCTGGTAGCAGGAGCGATCGAAGTGATCACCTCAGCTCTGATGCTCGTCGGATTTCAAACGCGCATCGCGGCATTCATCGCTTCGGGCGAAATGGCTGCCGCCTATTTCATGGGCCACACGCCGTATGGTTTCTGGCCCTCGCTGAACATGGGCGAGCCCGCCATCCTGTTCTGCTTCATCTTCCTCTACATCGCCTTTGCCGGCGGCGGAGCCTGGACGCTCGACAATGCGCGGCGTTCCGCCACGGCCTGAGACGGCACCATCCGGAAATCGCCCATGCCTGGCTGTCGAGCGGCAGCCGGGCACAGGCACAAACGAGACGAAAATTCTGGAGACCTGCAATGCAAGCGGCACTTCTCAAATCCTACGGTGATGTCGATCAGTTCGAAATCGCGGATCTTCCGGCACCGAAGCCCGGACCGGGCGAAGTCCTGATCAACATCGCGGCATCCGCCGTCAATCCTTTCGATCTCATCCTCCGCCAGGGCTTCATGGCCCAGTATATTCCGCTTCCGCTGCCGGCAGTGCTCGGCGGTGACGCCGCCGGCACCATCTCGGCACTCGGCGAAGGCGTGACCGGTTTTGCGGTCGGCGACCGGGTTGTCGCCGATTTTGCCGCAAACGGCAAAGGCGCCCATGCAGAGTATGGTGTCGTTCCCGCCACATCGATCGCAAGGCTGCCCGCTGCCCTCAGCTTCGAGCAGGGCGCCTCGCTGGTCAAGGCAGGTCTGGCCGGCCGGCAGACCGTCGAAGCGCTCGGCGTCAAGGCTGGCGACCGGGTTCTCGTTTCCGGCGGTCTCGGCACGGTCGGACGGTCCGCCATCCAATACCTCAAGCAGGTCGGCGCAAAGCCGGTTGCCGGGGTCCGGCCCGAGCGGCTGAACGAAGGCCGGGAGCTGGCGGGCGAGGCGCTCGACATCACGGTTCCCGCCGCAAGCCCGAGCTTCGACTATGCGATCAGCACGGCCGGGCCGGTTGCCGGCAACCTCATCACTCACGTCCGCGACGGTGGCACGGTTGCAAGCATCGTTCCGGTGCCGGACGGCGCCAATGCCGGAAGCCGGATTATCATCCGCGAACTCTACCATCGCACCGACGCGACCATGCTCGACGCCGTTCTGGCATCCGCCGCCAGCGGTGAATTGGTAATCCCGATTTCACACACCTTCACGCTGGAGCAGATCGGCCTTGCCCAGAGCGCGGTTGCGGCAGGTGCTCCGGGGAAGGTCGTTCTCAAACACTGAGAGACAAAGACGCGGCCAGGCGTCACACGGACGACAGCACCGGCATGAGGTTCTTCATGCCGGTGCTGCCGTCCGCTTATGCAGTTTTCTGTTCCGTTGCTCCCCAAAGGCGGATTTTGCGTACCGCCGCTGTCGATTTTTGCATCCTCCGATCGTCATGCCAACGATGTGCTAGAATTCCCTTTGCGGCTTCGGCACGTTCTTGGCGCGTCAGAGACGCGCGGCAATAGAAGGAGGATATGTCATGGATAACAGGCATCTGGTCCCCGCCGCCGTGCTGGCGGCAAAGAATGGCGTAAAATTTCCCAATGAGAGCAAGGAATATCGCATCGCTCGCGATGCGCTGCTCGCCGAAGAGATCGAATTGCGCCGCCATATCGAGCGGGTGGCGAAACAGCGCCGGGCGCTGCCGCCGGGCGGGGAGGTGACTAAGGACTATCGCTTCGAAGGCGCCGGCGGGCCGATATCGCTGACCGAGCTCTTCGCCGACAAGGATACGCTGATCGTCTACAGCTATATGTTCGGCCCGGAACGCGAGCGACCGTGCCCGATGTGCACCTCGCTGCTGTCGGCCTGGGATGGCGAGGTGCCCGACATCCAGCAGCGCGCCGCCCTTGCCGTCGTCGCGCTGTCGCCGATCGGCAGGCTGCTCGCCTTCAAGAAGGAGCGCGGCTGGCACCACCTGCCGCTCTATTCCGACACGACAGGCGATTACAGCCGCGACTACCACGCCATCGGCAGAGGCGGCGGCGATGACGCCGCCTATAATGTCTTCACGCGCCGCGACGGCACCATCCGCCATTTCTGGAGTCAGGAAATGGGCGATGTGACCTCCGATCCCGGCGAGGATCCGCGCGGCGCCCCCGACCTGATGCCGCTCTGGACCGTGATCGACACGACGCCGGAAGGCCGGGCGCCGGACTGGTATCCGAAGCTGTCTTATTGAAGCTGCCCTATCAAGCCGGCCGCTCCGTCAGCCGGTGGAGCGGTTTCTCGACGCCTCGACCCATTCGATATTGGCGACCGCGGCCTCCGGCAGCGGCGGCGGATCGATGTCGTAGACATAGCCGCTCAGCATGTCGGCGGCGCGTTCCGCCGCCTTGATCTTTGCCTCGGTTTCCGCGACCGCCTTGGAAATCGCTTCGATGCGGGCGCGGAACATGTGGGCGAGCACATCGCGGCCGGACTGTTTTTCGAGCCGCTCCAGATGCAGGCCGATGCGCGAGGCGTGGCGCTCCAGCTCGCTCTTGCTGAACCGCGCCTTGCGCAGTTCTTCGGAGAGACTGTCCTGCATGACGGCGACGGGATCGAAACTTCCGGGCGCGCGCTCGTCGAGCACCGCGTCGGTGACGAGCTTCTCGATCAGCACGAGCGCCTGCAACTCGGCGGCATCGGCGAATTCGACATCGTAGCCGGTATCGTCGAACACCTTGCGCCGGACCGGATCGAGAAGCAGCGCATAGGCTTTCTGAAGATTGTCGAAGGCTTGCGAATCGCCGCCCGAATCGGGATGGGCAACCTTCGCCAGGCGCCGATAGGCGGCCTTCAGCTGGGCCTCGTCCGCATCGCGTTCAACGCCGAGAATATCGTAGGGATCCGTCACGCCTGCTCCATTGCTACCCGGCACGTCCGGACAGTCTAGGTCTTCTTCTGCATCAGCAAGGCAAAGTTTAGACCGAAAGCAGGAATGACGTCCATGGCCGGAATTCGCAATCGTCGCTGCGAAAGCCTAAGCTATCTTTTGATTGTTGAATTTTTTCAAGAAGTTGCGCGAAGATCAGGGTGTGGTGATCGAGACGAGATAACATCTGGCTTCGCCGTCGATCTCAACTGCGGTTCCTGCTGCATCCGTCATCAGCAACGCATCGCCGGCCGATAGCGCGCCGCTTTCGTCGTCCTTCCGGAACGACAATGCGCCGCGGTGGCAAAGCAGCAGGCAGGTCGACGACGCCAGCGGCACGGACTTGCCGCCATCGATGTCGATGCGGATCAGCGTGTGGGCGAGGCCGTCACGCCGCGTCATGACGTTGAGATCGGTGATCGCGCCGTCCTGGAGCCTGGCGGCGACCGGGATATCAGCCGGGAAGGCGAGGGGATCGCCTGCCGTCGTCAGCAGCACCGGCGCGCTGCCTTCGATATCGAGCACCATGCCGTTGCCGTCGAGGATCGCCAGCGTCCGGTCGATGCCCGGAAAGATCGAAAACGCCCCGTCGGTTGCAACGGTCGCCATGCTGACGCGCCAGTCGAAACCGGCAAGGCCGGCATCCTCCGGCGAAACGGCGATTTCCACCGTTTCGCCGCCGCCGTTTTTCCACGGCATGCGCTTGTGATCACCGGCGCGCAGGATCCTCACCGGGTTCAGTTCCCGAGAATGCCGGGCAGGCGCAGGCCCTTTTCCCGGGCGCAGTCCAGCGCGATGTCATAGCCGGCATCGGCGTGGCGCATGACGCCGGTCGCGGGGTCGTTCCACAGCACCCGTTCGAGCCGCTTTGCCGCATCATCCGTGCCATCGGCGCAGATGACGACGCCGGAGTGCTGGGAGAAGCCCATGCCGACACCGCCGCCATGATGCAGCGACACCCAGGTGGCGCCCGAGGCGGTGTTGAGCAGGGCATTCAGGAGCGGCCAGTCGGAGACGGCATCGGAGCCGTCCTTCATCGCTTCGGTTTCGCGGTTCGGCGAGGCGACGGAGCCCGAGTCGAGATGGTCGCGGCCGATGACGATCGGCGCGGAAAGCTCGCCGTTCCTGACCATTTCATTGAAGGCCAGAGCGAGGCGGTGACGGTCGCCGAGGCCGACCCAGCAGATGCGCGCCGGCAGGCCCTGGAAGGCGATCCGCTCCCTGGCCATGTCGAGCCAGTTGTGCAGGTGGGTATTCCCAGGCGTCAGCTCCCGCACCTTGGCATCGGTCTTGTAGATATCCTCCGGGTCGCCGGAAAGGGCGGCCCAGCGGAAGGGGCCGATGCCGCGGCAAAACAGCGGGCGGATATAGGCCGGCACGAAGCCCGGGAAAGCAAAGGCGTTTTCCAGGCCTTCTTCCTTGGCGACCTGGCGGATGTTGTTGCCGTAGTCGAGTGTCGGAATGCCGGCATTCCAGAAGGCGATCATCGCTTCGACATGTTCGCGCATCGAGGCACGCGCCGCTTTTTCCACAGCCTTCGGATCGCTTTCCCGCTTGGCCTTCCACTCGGCCATTGTCCAGCCCTTCGGCAGGTAGCCGTTGATCGGGTCATGCGCCGAGGTCTGGTCGGTGACCATGTCGGGGCGGATGCCACGGCGGACCATTTCCGGCAGGATTTCGGCGGCATTGCCGAGCAGGCCGACGGATTTCGCTTCGCCAGCCTTGGTCCAGCGGTCGATCATCGCAAGCGCTTCGTCGAGCGTCTCGGCCTTGGCGTCGAGATAGCGGGTGCGCAGGCGGAAATCGATCGAGTCGGGATTGCATTCGACGGCGAGGCAGCAGGCGCCGGCCATGACGGCGGCGAGCGGCTGGGCGCCGCCCATGCCGCCGAGGCCGCCGGTCAGGATCCATTTGCCCTTGAGATTGCCGCCATAATGCTGGCGGCCGGCCTCGACGAAGGTTTCGTAGGTGCCCTGAACGATGCCCTGCGTGCCGATATAGATCCACGAGCCGGCCGTCATCTGGCCGTACATGGCAAGGCCCTTCTTATCCAGCTCGTTGAAATGATCCCAGGTCGCCCAGTGCGGCACGAGGTTGGAATTGGCGATCAGCACCCGCGGCGCATCCTTGTGGGTGCGGAAAACGCCGACCGGCTTGCCGGATTGGACGAGCAGCGTTTCCTCTTCCGTCAGTGTCTTCAGCGTCGCGACGATGCGGTCGAAATCCTCCCAGGTGCGGGCGGCGCGGCCGATGCCGCCGTAAACGACGAGCTCGTTCGGATTTTCGGCGACGTCGGGATCGAGATTGTTCATCAGCATGCGTAGCGGCGCTTCGGTCATCCAGCTCTTGGCATTGAGTTCATTGCCGCGGGGCGCGCGGATTTCCCGGATGTTATGGCGCGGATTGTTCATGGCAGTTCCCCTGTTCTCAGGTTTCAATCTTCAGCGTTTCAGGCCCGGTGCGATCTGCTCGATGCGCACCAGAATGTCTTTGAGATGGACGCGAAGCCTGTCCGCCTTGGTGGCGTCATAGGCGAAGGGCGGTGCCTCGGTCTGCAGATGGGTCGATTGTGCAAGCTCCATCTGGATCGCGTGCACGCCAGTGTCGGGCCGACCATAGTGGCGTGTCGTCCAGCCGCCCTTGAAGCGGCCGTTGAGCACGCTGTCGTACCCTTCGGCGGCTTCGACGACGGTCAGCGTCGCCTGCGCGATGGCGCTGTCGCAGGTCTTGCCCATATCGGTGCCGATATTGAAATCCGGCAGCTTGCCCTCGAACAGGAAAGGAATATGCGAGCGGATCGAGTGGCAATCGTAAAGGATTGCGACGCCATGGATTGCTCTGACGCGCTCGATCTCGGCGGCAAGGGCGGCATGATAGGGCGCATGAAAATCCCGCAGCCGCGCCGCTATATCGGCCTCGCCGGGCGCCTGCCCATCCTTCCAGATCGCCTTGCCGTCGAAGTCTGTTTCGGGAACGAGGCCGGTGGTGTTCTGCCCGGGATAGAGGCTCACTCCCGCCGGATCGCGGTTGGCGTCGATCACGTAGCGATGGAAGGTGGCGCGCACCGTCGTGACGCTGTCAAGCAAGCCGTCATAGAGGTGGTGGATGTGCCAGTCGGTATCGGCGAGGATCCTGCCATTGTCGTTGAGGCGGTCGGCGATCTCGAACGGCACCTCGGTGCCGGTGTGGGGGAAGCCGAGGATGACGGGGGAGGTGCCCTGACGGATTTCGTATGGTGTGGTCATTAAAACCCCTCCCCAGCCCCTCCCCACAGGGGGGAGGGGTTAAGCTGTGGCACCGTCTCGCAAAACAACAAGCCGGCCGCATATGCCGCGCTTAAGAGTGAATGCGGCGAGGGCCGCACGTTAAGCCCCTCCCCCTTGTGGGGAGGGGTTGGGGAGGGGACTTTCTTCATCGCGATCATTTCAACCCTCCAATACCGGCAATATGCCAGTCGAAACCGAACCGTTCAGCACGCCCGTTGCCACCAGCTGGGCGGCTGCCTCAAGGTCCTTTGCCATGTAGCGGTCGATGTCGAGGCTCGGCACCTTGCTGCGGATCGTCGTGATCGCCTTCAAAAGCTCGGGGCTCGTCGAGAGCGGCGCGCGCAGTTCCACGCCTTGGGCGGCGGTCAGCGCCTCGATGCCGATGATGGCGAACAGGTTCTCGGTCATGGCAAGCAGGCGGCGGGCGCCGTGGCAGGCCATGGAGACATGGTCTTCCTGGTTGGCCGAGGTCGGCGTTGAATCGACCGAGGCCGGGTGCGACATCTGCTTGTTCTCCGACATCAGCGCCGCCGAGGTGACCTCGGCGATCATCAGGCCGGAGTTCAAGCCCGGCTTCTTGGCGAGGAAGGCCGGCAGGCCGTAGGAGAGGGTGGGATCGACCAGCAGCGCGATGCGGCGCTGCGAAATCGCGCCGATCTCGCAGACGGCAAGCGCGATCTGGTCGGCGGCGAAGGCGACGGGTTCGGCGTGGAAGTTGCCGCCTGAGACAACGGAATTGTCCGACAGCACCAGCGGATTGTCGGTGACCGCATTGGCTTCGATCTCCAGCGTGCGGGCGACCGAGCGCAGCAGATCGAGGCAGGCGCCGTCGACCTGCGGCTGGCAGCGGATGCAATAGGGATCCTGCACCCGCTCGTCGCCCTCGATATGGCTCTGGCGAATGACGGAATTTTCGAGCAGGCTGCGAAGCGCTGCCGCCGTGTCGATCTGGCCCTTATGGCCGCGCAGCGTGTGAATATCCGGGTGGAAGGGCGCCGAAGAGCCCATGGCCGCATCGGTGGACATGGCGCCGGTGATCAGCGCCGCCTGGGCAGCGCGATGGGCGCGGAACAGGCCGGCCAGCGCCAGCGCCGTCGAGGTCTGGGTGCCGTTGATCAGCGCCAGACCTTCCTTGGCGGCGAGCACGACCGGATTCAGCCCGGCCCGTTCGAGCGCCTCGGCGCCCGAGAGCCGTTCGCCGGCGAAGAAGGCTTCGGCCTCGCCCATCATCACCGCCGCCATATGGGCGAGCGGCGCAAGATCGCCGGAGGCGCCGACCGAGCCCTTTTCCGGGATCAGCGGGATGACGCCTTTTTCCAGCATGCCCTCGATTAGCCGCACCAGTTCCAGCCGCACGCCGGAGGCACCGCGCCCGAGCGAGACCAGCTTCAGCGCCATGATCAGCCGGACGATATTGTCAGGCAGCGGCGCGCCGACGCCGCAGCAATGCGACAGGATGAGATTGCGCTGCAGGGTGGCGACATCGGCGCTGTCGATCTTGATCGAGGCGAGTTTGCCGAAGCCGGTATTGATGCCGTAGACCGGGGCATTGCCGGCGGCGATCTCGGCAATGCGGGCGGCGGCTTTGGCGATCCCGGCATCGAAGGCGGGATCGAGCTTTGCCGGCTCGCCGGTCCAATAGATGATTTCCAGATCCTTGAGCGAGACGGAGCCGGGATGGAGCGTAATGGTCATCGACCGTTCCTTTCGCCCTTGAAGACGCGTGTATGAAGCGGGTTGAAGCCGATGCGGTAGACGAGCTCGGCGAGGCTTTCGATATTCCAGACGGCGAGGTCGGCGGATTTGCCGGGCTCGAGCGTGCCGGTCTTGTCGAGCAGACCGAGTGCGCGGGCGCCCTCGCGGGTGGCGCCGGCAATGCATTCCTCGACCGTGAGGCCGAACAGCGTCGCCGACATGTTCATGGTGAGCAGCATCGAGGTGAGCGGCGATGTGCCGGGGTTGCAGTCGGTGGCGATGGCGATCGGCACGCCTGCCCGCCGCAAGGCTTCGACCGGCGGCTTCTGCTTCTCATGGATGGCGTAGAAGGCGCCGGGCAGCAGCACCGCGACGGTGCCGGAAGCCGCCATTGCCGCAACACCCTCCTCGTCGAGATATTCGAGGTGATCGGCCGAAAGCGCGCCGTAGGATGCAGCGAGCCTGGCGCCGCCGAGATTGGAGAGCTGCTCGGCATGCAGCTTGACCGGCAGGCCAAGCGCCTTTGCCTTGTCGAAGACGCGGGTGATTTCGGCCGTCGAAAAGGCGATGCCCTCGCAGAAGCCGTCGACGGCATCGGCAAGTCCGAGATTATGCATGTCGTCGAGACCGGGCAGGACGACATTATCGAGATAATCGCCGTTGCGGCCCTTATATTCCACCGGCGTCGCATGGGCGCCGAGATAGCTGGTGGCGACGCGCACCTGTCTGACATGGCCGAGCAGGCGGGCGCTCTGCAGCATCTTCACTTCGCCGCTTCGGTTCAGTCCGTAGCCGGATTTGATCTCGATCGTCGTGACACCTTCGGCAAGCAGCGTGTCGAGCCGCGGCAGCGCCTCGGCGACAAGCTCCTCGACCGACAGCGCATTGGTTGCCTTTACCGAGGACACGATGCCGCCGCCGGCGCGGGCGATTTCTTCATAGCTGGCGCCGGCAAGGCGCATCTCGAATTCGCGGGCGCGGTTGCCGCCGTGAACGATATGGGTGTGGCAGTCGACAAGGCCGGGGGTCACCCAGCGCCCTTCGAGATCGACGATCTCGGACCGCTCGATGGCGGATGCCGGCAGGTCGCTTTCGGCGCCGGCAAAGACGATGTGGCCGTTTTCAGTGAGCAGGGCGCCCTTTTCGACAATGCCCAGTCCCGTTTGCGCCGGCGCAAGCGTCGCCAGGCGGGCGTTGCGCCAAAGCACCGGCCTGACGTCGGCGGATGGGGTTTCCTCTGAAAAATTGTTCCCGGTCATCAGCTTTGCGCCTTTCCTTATGTCAAAACATGTATATACATATTCGATAGGTGACAAGAGAAATTTTGCGCGCTTTTCTGGAAAAGAAAGATCGGCGGCGCGACAAGAGGAGAGGCAAGGTCATGACCACACTTCACGCAGACACGGCATTGACCCCGCAGGGCTGGCAGAAGGACGTGCGGCTGACACTCGAGGCCGGGCGTATCGCGCGGATCGAGACCGGCGTTTCCGCCGCGCCGGGCGATGAGCGCCATGCTCTCCTCGTTCCCGCCATGGGCAACCTGCACAGTCATGCCTTCCAGCGGGCGATGGCCGGTCTTGCCGAAGTGCGCGGCCCTGCCAATGACAGCTTCTGGAGCTGGCGCACGGTCATGTACAAATTCGCCCTGGCGATGACGCCGGATCATATCGAGGCGGTCGCCGCCAAGCTCTATGCGGAGATGCTGGAGGCCGGTTTTTCCCGCGTCGGCGAGTTCCACTATCTCCATCATGACAGGGATGGCGGCGCCTATGCCAATATCGCCGAGCTTGCCGAACGCATCGGTGCTGCGAGCGCAGAGACCGGCATCGGCCTGACCTTGCTGCCGGTCTTCTATGCCCATTCCGGCTTCGGCGGTGCTGCGCCGATCGACGGCCAGCGGCGCTTCATCAATTCGCTCGAAAGCTTCGAAAGGCTGATGGAGCGATGCCGGGCAGTGACCGGCCGGCTCGACGGCGCCGAACTCGGGCTGGCGCCGCACAGCCTGCGCGCCGCCACGCCCGAGGAACTGGCAAGACTCGTGCCGATGGCGGGCGGCGGCCCGATCCACATCCATGTCGCCGAACAGGTGAAGGAGGTCGAGGATTGCGTCGCCTGGTCCGGCGCGCGGCCGGTGGAATGGCTGCTCGATCACGCGCCTGTGGATCGGCGCTGGTGCCTGATCCATGCGACCCACATGACCGAGGACGAAACGCGGCGGATGGCAAAGAGCGGCGCAATTGCCGGCCTCTGCCCGATCACCGAAGCCAATCTCGGCGACGGCGCCTTTGCCGCACCGCTCTTCCTCGAAGAAGGCGGGCGTTACGGCATCGGTTCGGATTCCAACGTGTTGATCTCGGTTCCCGAGGAATTGCGCCAGCTCGAATATTCGCAGCGCCTGGCGCTGCGCGCCCGCAATGTCGTCGCAGCCACCGGCGGCTCGACGGCGCTTTCGCTGTTCACCCAAGCGCTTGCCGGCGGCGGTGCCGCGCTGAACGCGCCGGCCGGGCTCGTCGAGGGCTATCACGCCGATCTCGTTTCGCTCGATACCTCAGCCGTTCCCTATCTCTCGGGCGACCAGATCCTCGATCATTGGCTGTTTGCAGGCGGTATTTCCGTCGATTGCGTTTGGGCGCGCGGCCGCAAGCAAGTGGCCGGCGGCCGCCATGTCGGGCGCGATGCCATCGACCGGCGTTTCCTCGCCGCGATGGGCGAATTGCTGGCGGCCTGAAAAAGCACTTTTCCTGTCAAGCTATTCGAATTAGACCGGGGAGACCAATCGGAACGTGGCGATGAACCAAAGCAAGGATCCCACCTTGCATCAACGCATCCTGAGCGAAATCGAGGGCCGTATCGTCTCGGGCGAATGGCCGCCGGGGCACCGTATTCCCTTCGAGGTCGATCTCGCCACGCAGTATGACTGCTCGCGCATGACGGTGAACAAGGTGCTGACCCAGCTCGCCAAGGCCGGCCTCATCGAGCGCCGCAAGAAGTCCGGCAGCTTCGTCACCCAGCCGCAGGCGCAATCGGCCGTTCTCGAAATCCACGACATCAAGACCGAGGTGCAGTCGCTGAACCTGCCCTATTCCTACGCGGTTTCGAAGAAGACGAGCCGCAAGGCCAAGGCGGAAGACAGCCGAAGGCTAGAACTCCCGGTGGCGTCCTCGGTGGTCGAGGTCGTCTGCATCCACAATGCCGGGGCGCGGCCCTTCTGCCTGGAGGAGCGGCTGATCAGCCTCGCCACCGTGCCGGAGGCCGCCGATGTCGATTTCCTGACGATGGCGCCGGGGCCGTGGCTGCTCAACCAGGTGCCGTGGAGCACCGCCGAACATCGGATCCACGCCATCTCAGCCGGTGCCGACGTGGCGGCCGCCCTCGACATCGCGCGCAACGCCGCCTGCCTCGTCGTCGAACGCCGCACCTGGAGCGGCGCCGGTCCGGTGACCCACGTGCGCTTCACCTATCCCGGCGATCGTCACGCGCTCGTGGCGCGGTTCACGCCGGCATCGCAATAGTCGCCATGTTCCATATACAACATAGCTGGTGTTTTCACTCTTCGAACATCTTGCCGCTGCGGGCTTCGAGCCGGTAGCGATAGCCGGGATAGACCAGGCGAGCGGTGGAGACCACCTGTTTTGCCGACCATGTCCGCCGGCGGATCGTCAGGCACGGTTCGCTCTTCAGGATGGTGAGCAGCTTGCATTCCCAGGCTTGCGGCATCGCCGCCTCGACGACGTGCTCGGAGCCGCTGAGTGGGGCGGCCGCCGTCAGATAGGCGTTCGGCGTCAAGGTGGTGAAATCCTGGTCGAGATATTCAGGGGCGGCCTCCGGATGGACGAAACGGTCCTCGATCTGCACCGGAACGCCGTTTTCGCTGTGCACGATCAGCGAGTGAAAGACCGCCGCGCCGATATCAAGTTCCAGTGCGTCGGCAATCTCGGGAGAGGCCGTTTCCTGGGCGAGAACGATGACGGAAGCCTCATGGACATGGCCGCGTTCGGCGATTTCCTCGGCGATGTTGCGCACCTCGAACAGCGCCGAATAACCCTTGCGCTCGGCGACGAAGGAGCCGACGCCCTGGATGCGCACGAGTTCGCCTTCGTTGGCAAGTTCGCGCAGCGCCCGATTGGCGGTCATCTTGCTGACGCCGAGTTCGACCACCAGCTCGTTTTCCGACGGCACGCGGTATTTCGGCGGCCACTCGCCGCTGTGGATGCGGTCGAGGATCACCTGCTTGACGCCGGCATAAAGCGGCGTGCTATCATTTTCCGCCAGCTCGCGCTTCATTTCCCCGGAACGCTTCATTGCCTATTCCTTTTGCACGAATGGAATTCGCCGCATAAACCGACTTTCCTCTTGCATATCATAAAATATTTCATATGGTACCATATACAACCTCCCAATCGGTCCTTGCCGCAAAAACAGGACAGGAAAGGGCAAGCCGGCGCAGATCGGCCCGGGTGCCGCAAGGTCTGTTTCCATCTCAGAGGAGAATTCATCAATGAAATTCAGTGCAATCCTGTTTTGCGGCGTCGCCGCTCTTTCCGCTTTTGCAGCGCCCGCCTTCGCCAAGGACTGGACGAAGGCGACCATCACGCTCGAAGGCGCCTATGCGCCCTGGAACCTCACCAATGCCGACGGCACGCTCGGCGGCTTCGAACCGGAGCTCGCCAAGGTGCTCTGCGAACGTGCCAAGATCGAGTGCACGCTGGTTGCCTCCGACTGGGACGGCATGATCCCGGCGCTCAACGCCGGCAAGTTCGACGTCATCATGGATGCGCTGTCGATCACCGAGGAGCGCAAGCAGGTGATCGGCTTCACCATTCCCTATGCCGCCACCCCTGCCGCCTTCGCCACCGCCAAGGACAGCCCACTGGCAAAGGCCGCCGGCACCGGCGCCACGATCAAGATGACGCCCGGCCAGACCGGCGTGAAGGAGATCGACGCGCTGAAGGCCGCCTTCAAGGGCAAGACGATCGGCATCCAGGCGGCGACCGTCTATGCCAAGTTCGTCTATGACAATTTCGGCGACATTGCCGAGATCCGCGAATACAAGACCGGCGCCGACCGCGACCTCGACCTGCAGAACGGCCGCATCGACCTCGGCTTCGACGATGCCGTCTATTTCGCCAACGCGTTCAAGGCCGCCAACGACACGCTTGATTTCACCGGTCCGGAGATCGTCGGCTCGATCTGGGGCGAGGGCGAAGGCCTCGGCATCCGCCAGGCCGATACGGACCTGCGCGACAAGTTCAACGAGGCGATCAAATCAGCCCTTGCCGACGGCACGGTCAAGAACCTCTCGATGAAGTGGTTCAAGGTCGACGTCAGCCCGCAGCAATAGAGGTTTCGGCCTTTCGGCCGTAAACCCCTGTCTCCGGCTTTATTGCTGGAGACAGCATGCTATTGTCACCCAAAACACTGCCACGGACGGGGAACGGACGATATGGCAAGCTTGGAACTGCTCGGCTTCGGCTCGACCGGATGGGGCGCGCTGCTCATTGCTGCCGCCTTGATGACGCTCGCCGTCACGGCGACGGCGCTGGCCATCGGCGCGGTGCTCGGCGCGATTGTCGCGGCGGCGAAACTCTCCGGCAATCTTGCCCTCGTCACGCTCGGCAACGTCTATACGACGGTGTTTCGCGGCGTGCCCGAACTGCTGATCATCTATCTCATCTATTTCGGCGGCTCCTCGGCCGTCACCTCGATCGGCAAGGCGATGGGCTACGAGGGGTTCCTCGGCATGCCTTCCTTTGCCGCCGGCGCGCTTGCCGTCGGCATCATCTCCGGCTCCTATCAGGCGGAAGTGTTCCGCGGTGCCTTCCTCGCCATCTCCAAGGGTGAGCTCGAAGCGGCCTCGGCGATCGGCATGAATCGCGCCATGCGCTTTCGCCGCATCATCATGCCGCAGGTGCTGCGGCTGGCCATTCCCGGCCTCGGCAATGTCTGGCAGCTCAGCCTCAAGGATTCGGCGCTGATCTCCGTCACCGGCCTTGCCGAACTGATGCGCACCAGCCAGGTCGCGGCGGGCTCGACGCGGCAATATTTCCTGTTCTTCATCGCCGGCGGCTGCCTCTATCTGATCCTGACCAGCCTTTCCGACCGCATCTTCAACGGTGCGGAACGCCGGGCCAACCGCAGCATGCCGGCATCGGCCATGGGCCAGGCGTAGGGAGGCGATGATGGATTTCACCTTTCTTGCTTCGACCATGGTGACCCTGCTCAAGGCGGTGCCGACGACGCTGATCCTGTTTTCGCTGTCGATCTTCTTCGGTGGCCTGCTGGCGCTCGTCATCGTCTCGATGCGGGTGAGCGGCAACCCGGTGCTTTCGGGTTTCGCCAAAGGTTATATCTTCGTCTTCCGCGGCTCGCCGCTGTTGATCCAGATGTTCCTGGTATTTTACGGCCTCGGTCAGTTCGGCGTCATCCGCTATTCCTTCCTCTGGCCGTTCCTGCGCGAGCCGATGGTCTGCGCCGTGCTGTCGCTGGCGCTCTGCACGGCCGGCTACACGGCGGAGATTTTCCGCGGCGGCATCCGTGCCGTCTCGCCGAAGGAAATCGAAGCGGCGCGCTCGATCGGCATGTCCGGTTTCCTGCTGGTGCGCCGCATCCTGGCGCCGATCGCCTTCCGCCACGCGCTGCCGGCCTATTCCACCGAGATCGTGCTGATGATGAAATCGACGGCGCTCGCAAGCCTCGTCACCGTCTGGGAGGTCACCGGTGTCGCCCAGCGGCTGATCTCGCAGACCTACCGCACGATGGAAGTCTTCCTCTGTGCGGCGATCATCTATCTCGTCCTGAATTTCATCATCCTGCAGGGCATGGCTCTGCTCGAATATTCGCTCTCCCGACACCGCCGTGCAGCCCCGCACGCCCTGAAGGCTTGAGGCGAAACCTGAATCGATTGGAGCAATCATGCCAGGCGTTACCCGACTTTCGGTCCGCAATATCCGCAAGAGCTTCGGCACGCATGAGGTGCTGCGCGGCATTTCCCTCGATGCGGAAGACGGCGATGTGATCTCGCTGCTCGGCGCCTCCGGCTCCGGCAAATCGACCTTCCTGCGCTGCATCAACATGCTCGAAACCGCCAGCGACGGCGAGATCTGGGTCGACGGCGAGCATATTCAAATGGTTCACAAGAACGGCAAGGCAAAGCCGGCCAGCCAGAAGCAGGTGGACCATATCCGCTCGGAACTCGGCATGGTGTTCCAGTCCTTCAACCTCTGGTCCCACATGACGATCCTGCAGAACGTCATCGAAGGTCCCATTCATGTGCTGAAGCGGCCGCGCGCCGATTGCATCGCCGAGGCCGAGGCGCTGCTCGAAAAGGTCGGCATCGCGGACAAGCGCCACGCCTATCCCGCCCATCTCTCCGGCGGCCAGCAGCAGCGCGCCGCGATCGCCCGCGCGCTGGCGATGAAACCGAAGGTCATGCTCTTCGACGAGCCGACCTCGGCGCTCGATCCGGAGCTTGTCGGCGAAGTGCTGCGCGTCATGCGCGCGCTGGCCGAGGAAGGCATGACCATGCTCGTCGTCACCCATGAGATGAGCTTTGCCCGCAACGTCTCCAACCGCGTCGTCTTCATGCGCGAGGGTCTGATCGAAAGCAGCGGCAAGCCGGACGAGATGTTCACCGGCGGCGCCACACCCGCTTTCCGCCAGTTCATCGGCCATTTCGGAAGCGGTCAATGACGATCACCATCGATAAAGTGCTGACCTGGCGCGACGTCGCGCGCGTCGGGGCAGGGGAAGCGCTTGCGCTGTCGCCGGCCGCCTGGGCGCGGATCGAGCTGGCAAGCCGCATCGTCGCCAGCATCGTCGAGACCGGCGTGCGCGCCTATGGCGTCAATACCGGCGTCGGGGCGCTCGCCGATACGGTGGTCGATCGCGCCTCGCAGAGCCTGTTGTCGCGCAGCATCGTGCTCAGCCATGCCTGTGGCGTCGGGCCATTGCTTGATGCCCGCGAGGTGCGCGCCATCATCGCCGCCCAGATTGCCAATTTCGCTCACGGCCATTCCGGCGTGCGGCGCGGGATCGTCGAGCATCTCGCAGCCATGCTGGAGCATGATTGCATTCCCGACGTCCCGTCCAAGGGCTCGGCCGGTTACCTCACCCACAATGCCCATACGGCGCTCGTTCTGATCGGTGAAGGCAGCGCCACGCTCGGCGGCGAACGCATGAGCGGCCGCGAAGCACTTGCCGCGATCGGCCTCACACCGTTGGTGCTCGGCGCCAAGGAGGGCCTCAGTCTTGTCAACGGCACGGCCTGCGCCACCGGCCTGACCGCCGTGGCACTTTCCCGCGCCGAACGGCTGCTCGACTGGGCCGATACGATCGCGGCACTGACCCTGGAAGCGGCAGGCTGCCAGATCGCCGCCTTCGACGCGGCGGTGCTGGCGCTGCGCCCGTCTGCCGGAATCGAGAAGGTCGGAGCGACGCTGCGCGCCCGCCTTCGGGACAGCGGCTTAGTCGCCGCTGCCTTCGGCCGGCGCACGCAGGATGCGCTGAGCCTTCGTTCGGTGCCGCATGCCCATGGCGCGGCGCGCGACGTTTTCGACAATTCCGCCCGCCTCGTCGATCAGGAGCTTGCCTCGGTGACGGACAATCCGGCTGTCTCAGGCACGCCGGAACAGCCGATCGTCTCCTCCGAAGCGCATGCGGTCGCCCCGGCGCTCGGGCAGGCGGCCGATAGTCTGGCGATTGCGCTGGCGCAGATCGGCGCGATCAGCGAGCGGCGCATGGACCGGCTGGTCAATCCGCTGGTAAGCGGCCTGCCGCCGTTTCTGGCAAGCGACGCCGGCAGCCATTCCGGCTTCATGATCGCCCAATATACCGCAGCCGCGCTCAGCAACGAGAACCGCCGCCTTGCCGCACCCGCGGCCATGGATGGCGGCCTGACCTCCGGCCTGCAGGAGGATTTCCTCGCGCATCCCACAGCTGCCGCCGGCAAGCTGCTCGCCGTCATCGACAATGCCGAATACATCCTGGCGATCGAGCTGATGGCGGCGGCCCAGGCGCATGATTTCCTGGCGGCGACGGCGCCGCGGGCGGCAGGTACGGATCTTGTCTATCAGGCGGTGCGGGAGCGTGTCGCCCATTATGGCGACGAGCGGCCGCTCAATGGCGATATCGAGGCCGTGCGCAGCCTGATCCGCGAGAGCGCGCCGCCATCGATGGGGTGAATCAGGCACCCCGTCAGAACGGCTTGCCGGTTTCGGAATCCTGCTTCGGCTTTCCGCCTGCTTCCAGGCGTTTGAGGCATTGCCGATAAGTCGGATAGAGCTGGTCCACCCGCGAGAGCGGCAGCGTCCAGTCGCCTTCGTCGCCGGCAAAGGTCAGCTGCACATCAGGCGTTCCTGAAAAGGAATTCTTGATGATCTTCTTCAGTCCGCCGCTTCCCTTGCTCGCCGGTGGCCAGAGGCGAAGCGTGGTCTTGTCGAAGAATTCGGCGGCGACCACTTTCGTCACATTGCGATCGGTCAGTGTCACCTCGGTCGTGGTGCCGGCCGGAATGTCCCAGCTGTTCTTTGCCACCAGCCAGAAGGTCTCGGTGGCGCTCTGGCGGAATTCCACGGTCTTGCCGATTTCGCTGTTCCACAGCAGCCGGCAATAGGGCGGGCTCTCGCTCGCAAAGCCTACCGACCATTGTCTTGCGTCGCCCATCCATTCGGTCTCGCCAAGGGCTGCGACCGGCTGCAGGACGGCTGCCATCAGAACCATCGCGGTCAGAATTTTCATCGCCGAACCATCTCCAGGACAATCGGCTCCAGCCATAACAAAAGAAGGTTGAGCTTTTGCTACCGAGCATTTGGATTAGGCGGCGATCAGGCTCGAGAACGCCCTCGAATGCCCAAGGTCTTGAATTTGCGGCTCACCTTGCCGATCTGGCGAGGATAGACATGGTGTGAAGGAGTTCGACGGCAGGCATGAACGAGGTTCAACGACGCGGATTTTTGGCGAGGCTCACCGCATATGAGCCGCTGACGCTGATCATGGTGGCATCGATCGCCGGCGGGCTCTTTCTGCTGCAGCGCCTGACGAGCGAGGTGCTCGAGGGTGAGACATTCCGCTTCGACGAAGCGATACTGCTGGCGCTGCGGCGGCCGGGCGAACTTGCCGTGCCGATCGGTCCTGGCTGGCTGACGCACGCCGTCGGGGATATCACCAGCCTCGGCGGTATCACCGTTCTCTCGCTGATGACGGTTCTCGTCACCGTCTATCTTCTGCTCGACCGACGCTGGCCGATCGCGATCTTCGTCTTTTCCTCGGTACTAACCGGATGGCTGGCGAGCACTTTGCTCAAGATCCTCATTGCCCGGCCGCGTCCCGATATCGTGCCGCATCTTGCCGAGGTCAGCGATCTCAGCTTTCCCTCCGGACATGCGATGGTCTCGGCGGTGACCTATCTGACGCTCGGCGCACTGCTGGCCCGGACCCAGCGTTACCGCTCGACGCGGATCTTCGTCATGGCCGCCGGTGTCTTTCTGGCTGTCATCATCGGTTTGAGCCGGATCTATCTCGGTGTCCATTATCCGACGGATGTCCTCGCCGGGTGGTGCGCCGGGGCGCTGTGGGCGCTCGGTTGCTGGTTGGTCTCGAAACGCTGCGTCCCAAGCCGCGGCCCCGACGCTGCCGCCGAAACCGAAAACGGCGACGGCAAATAGAGCGAAGCCTACTGCGGCACCTGGAACAGGTGACGGATTCGCGTCACCAGCGAGTTCATCGAGCCGCCGTTCAGCGTGGCGCCTTCGCTCGCGAAGGAGTGCTGGCCGGTTTCGATGCGGCGCGAGAGGGTGGCGGCAAGCTCTTCGGCGATGCCGGGCCGGTCGTGCAGCAGTGGCGTCAGGCTTGCCTGGGCAATCTCGTAGACGACGACGAAGGTCAGCGCCCGCAGGCTGGCGGCCTCGCCGACGCCGATCAGCAGCCCGCTTTCGCCGAAATAATCGCCCGGCGCCAACCGGCCGAGTTCGATTTCCTTGTGGCCCTCCCGCCGTGTGGCGACGAGGGCACCGCTGCGCACGATCATCAGCGATGCGACCGTATCGCCCTGTTCGATGAGAATGGAATCCTTCTTGTAGGTCCGCCGGGTCATGGAGGCTGCGAGCGTTTCCTTCTCGTCCTCGGTCAGCGAGAAAAACAGCGGGATGGCGTCGAGAAGCTTGAGCGGCGTCGGCCGGTGCGGCTTCGCCATCTCCTCCGACTGCAGTTGATCGGGCGGTGGGCCGGCGGCATCGATCGGCCGCGCCAAAGTGAGGCCGGCCGCCTTGATATGGCGGTAGATGAGATCAAAGATCTCATTCTTAGCCAGCCCCGCCTGGCCGATATCCCTGACGCGGAAGGAGAGTTCCAGTTCCACTGCATCCGATGTCAGCGATTTGATCTGCACGCCGGGTTTCGGTTCGGTCAGGATCGAACCGCTGCTCAACAGCACGGTGCGCATGACCTCGATGATCGCCGATGGCCCGATCGTCGGCACGACCCGGACCGTCAGCGTCGCCCCATGGCTGCGGTCGGGACTGCTGAGATTGGTCAGCCCGACCTTGGCGAGAAAGCTGTTGGGCAGCACCACCAGATCGTTCGAGCCGTTCAGGAGATGGGTCGAACGCCAGTTGGTTTCGACGACACGGCCTTCGATACCGTCATTCAGCACGATCCAGTCGCCGATCGAATAGGGCCGGCCGAGATTGAGCGCGATGCCGGAAAAGACGTCGCTCAGGGTGCTTTGCATCGCAAGGCCGAGGATGATGGCAAAGACGCCCGAGGTGGCGATCAGCGTGCCGACCGGAAAGCTGAAGACATAGGCGACCACCGAGAGGATCGCGCCAAGATAGATCAGGCCGATGACCAGGTCCTGAACGAGGCGGCCCTCTCGCGGCTGGCGCTCGAAGATCAGGAAGACGCGGACGAAGGCGATCAGCGCCCAGGCGGCATTGATCCACCAGACCACCTTGGCAAGGGCGATGAAGACACGTTCGAAGGTCGAAGCCGGCGCCGGCCCGACTTCATAGGGCACGATGTCGTGATAGAGCAGCAGAACGGTCAGCGCCGCGAAGAAGAACACCTGGCCTGCAAGCTTCCAGCTTGGGAAGGGTCGAAGCGCTATACGCGTGACGACCGCGCCGACCACGGCCAATGTCCCGGCCTGAACGACAGGATCGGCAAGCACTCCGGACCATGTGGGATTATCAAGCATCGACTGTCCATTTGGCTGAGCGCGATGCCGAAAAGTGTGAGCGTTTTTCGATCAACATCGTGCCTCACTCTTGAATTCTAATGATGGCTCCGCCGCATCCTGACTTCCAATCCGACCGCGAGGCAACCGTAAAATAGTGCCAGCGCCCAGAGCGTCAGAAATGGAGCGCGGACGTCGCTCAGCGGTGCCCCGAGCTGCGATACCGAGACGATTCCGTTGATGGCGGCGCTGCTGGGAACCAGGAGCGCCAGATATTGCAGCGCCTTCGGCATGGCCTCGGTCGGCCAGGAAAAGCCAGCGAGAAACAGGAAGGGGATGCCGATCGCCGCGAACACCAGCTGGACGGTGAGGGGGCTGCGGAACAATGCCGCGACGACCATACCGAGCGCGCTGACGGAAAGCACGAAGGGCAGCGAGACGGCGAAGATGATGAGCGGTCCCCCGAGCCTAGGAATGTCGTAGAGATAAGGCAGCGCGATCAGATAGAAGGGCAGCACCACCGCCTCCAGGATGAGGTAGGCGAGCAGCTTGCCGAGCACGGTTGCGAGCGCGCCGGCCGAAGAACCAGCGCGCCCGTCGTCTCGCAGCGTTCCGAGCAGGCCGACGCCGATCAGCAGCATCTGCTGCAGGAGGAGAACGAAGGCGGCGGGCAGGAGATAAGTGGCGTAGCCGCCCTGAGGGTTGAAGAGCGGCACCGTCGTCAGCGGCATCGGGTCGGAGGCCGCGGCGGCGACGGCGGGATCGACATGCATGGCGACCAGTCTTGCGGTCTCGACCTCGGCGCCGAAAGTCTTGGCGACGGCCGAGACGCCGCCGGAGATGCGCGAATAGATCAGAAAATAGCTGGCATCGGCATAGAGCGCCACCGGCGACTGCCGTCCGTGCAGCAGGTCGCGCTCGAAATATTTCGGGATGACGAGGATGCCGTAGAGCTGGCGGCCGAAGACCGCGCGCTCGGCGCTTGGCTCGTCGGGCAGTTCGACGCCGATGGACACATCGGCCGAGGCTTCGACGCGGCGGGCGAACTGCCGGCTGCTGTCGGTGCCGTCGAGATCGACGAGGGCGATCGGCACGTCGCGCAGGGCCTCGCCCCGGTAGGGCTGGGGATAGAGGGCCGCATAGATGCAGGCCGCCAGAATGAGCACGGAGAATGCCGGCCGCAGCGACAGGATGCGCTGCAATTCGATGCGGCAGGTCGCCAGCACACCGTTCATCGGCCGGCCTCCGGCAATGCCGACGCCTCGCGCCTGTTCCTCGATCGCATCGTCTCCAGCCGGAGCACGGTGACGGATGCAAGCAGAACGACGAGGAAGAGCAGCACCAGGATCGGTTTCCACGACAGATCGAGCGGCGTGCCGCGGATCGTCTGGTCGATTCTTGCCATCAGATACCATGTGCCGGGGATCATCTGGCCATAATAGTAGGCGAAGTCGTTCATGCCGATCCTCGGGAAACCGATGCCCATGAAGCCGAAGGCGGGCGCGGCGAGCAGCGAGCCGATGCTGATGGCGCTCGCCATCGGCCGCAGCAACAGCGCCAGCAGCACGCCGATGAACTGGCTTGCCAGGATGAACAGGGTGCCGGCCATCAGCAGCAGCCAGCGATCGCCGCGCAGCGGCATGTCGAGAAGGTCGAAGAGGACCAGATCGGCGATGCCGAGCACGGCGAGAAAGATCAGCGTATAGGGGAGGATCTTGCCCGCCAGGGCGGGCCACAACCCGCCGCCGAGCCGCCGGAGGATGCGCAGCCGGTGGCGGCTCTCGACGTCGAGGCCGAGCGAATAGGCCATCGTCGTGATGATCACCACCTGCAGCACGCTGGGCATCAGGGCGGCAAGCAGGAAATGGGCATAGTTGAGGGTGGGGTTGAAGAGCGGGTTTACCTGCACCGGAACGGGAGCGAGAGCGGCCTGTGCCGCGTCGACCGGCTCTCCCTGGGCCGTGCGCAATGACAATCTGATGCCCGCCGCCACGGTCGGGACGGCGGCGTTGACGCCACGCAGCACCAGATTGCCGGTCGTCATCGTCTGGCTGTTGTAGAAGAACACCACCTCCGGCCGGCGGCCGGACAACACGTCGCGCTCGAGATTGCGCGGCAGCATGAGCAGGCCGTGAACCTCGCCGGAGAGGATGAGCTGCCGGCCTTCGGCGAGGTCGCTGACGGCAAGGGCGACCGCCGTATCTTGGCTGGCATCGACCATGCGGATGATCCGGCGCGACAGATCGGTGCCGTCCTGATCGAGCACGGCGATCGGCAGGCGAGTTGCCAGACCTGCGCTGAAAACCGCGGCCAGAAGGCCCATCAGCAGCAGCGGCAGGACCGTCGTCAGGAACAGCAGGAACGGCCGGCGGCGAAACCAGTGGAACTCCCGTGCGAAGACGAGCAGGAAACCCGGGTGCACCCGCCCGCGCGGCGTCATGTCAACGCTCCGACCAGGCGGCGATGACGCTCATGCCGGGCCGCAGGCCATCCACGGATTTTATCGGAACGGCGCGCACCTCGAACGTCCTGAGATCGAAATCACCGGTCGCCCGCGTCGCCCGCCATGTCGCGTACTGGCCCTGCGCATTGATCATGGTCACCTTGACCGCGGTCTTGTCGGGGCCGATTGCCGGCACGACGACATCGAAATCGTCCCCGACCTTCAGGCCTCTCAGCAGATCCTCGCGCAGGTTGAACGTGAACCAGGGATTCTGGAGATCGATAATCGAAAACAGCGGCGCGCCGGCACTGAAATTCTCGCCGAGTTCGGCAACCCTCGTCGTGACCTGCCCGGAGATCGGCGCGTGGATCGTCAGTTCGGAAACGTTGACCTGCTGCTGGTTGAGCGAGGCGCGCGTCTGTTCGACCTGCGCGGCGGCAAGCGCCTTCTCTTCCTTGCTGGAGCCGGCGACAACAAGCCGCACATTGGCCTCGGCGGATTCGCGCTTGCGGATCGCCGCTTCAAGATTGCGGGCCGCCTGCTCCGCCTGAGCCTGGGTCGACGCGCCGGTGGTGATCAGCCTTGTCTGACGCGCAGACTCTTCCTGGTAGAGGGTCACATCCGCCGCAGCCGCAGCCAGTTCGGCATTGGCGGCATCGATCGTCTCCGGCCGCGTGCTGTTGACGCGGGCAAGATCGGCTTGCGAAACGGAAAGGGCGGCTTCCGTCATATGAAGTGCCGCCGTCAGCTCAGGGCTTTCGAGCACGGCGATGACAGCCCCGGCCTCGACATTATCGCCGACATCGACATTCAGCTTGGCAATGCGGCCGGAGACACGTGGGCTGATATCGACCCGATTGGCGGAGACCTCGCCTTGGACGATCAGCGGCGGCGGGCGTGTTGCAAACCAGAGCAGAATGCCGAGTGCTGCCAGAACCGCCAAGGCGATCACCGGCCGAAGAATTCTGGAAGCTGTCATGATCCACTTTTCCCTTGCCGAATGACGTAGCCTGGATGCATGTGGAAGACTGGTAGGCCAGCATTGCCGGTCGCCGGAGAGATGTCAAATGACTGTTTCTATGTGACAACCGGTCCGCTCGGCGAGAGTCTCGCAACCTTACCCGCGGGAGAGTGTGGGCCTCCCCCGTGCGTCCCTGTCTTGTTCGAAACGGCGGGCGACGTGCACGCTCCGCATATAACGGAGTGGTTCTAACTCCGAGATTTCTCGTTGTTTTCAGCCAAGCGGCTCAACCTCATGTTTGTGGCGCCCCCGTGCTTGAGGCGCCACAAGTGCTTGAGTGCTTATGTGCTTAGCTGCGCGGCTTCAGATTTTCCGGGTCATAGATCGGCTTGTAGCCGACGCCGACAACCTCAACCGGATAAGTCTCGGCGAAATACTCGACGTTCAGCTTACGTCCGACCTGGCAATGTGACCAGGGCAAATAGGCCAAGGCAATATTCTTTCCGACCGTCGGGCCGTAGGCGATCGAGGTTGTGTAGGAGCGACGGCCCAGCGCGTCGACCAGAACCTCTCCCGTGGCAGGGTCGACAACCGGCAGGTTGCCGACGGGATAACGCTTGACGCCCAACTTGTCGGTATTTTCGGTCATCACAAGCGTGCAGAGCATGGCCGGCTGGTGCTCGCGCGCCTTGTATTCCAGATGCTTCGCCTTGCCGCGGAAATCGGCTTCCTTGACCTTCGGACGGGCGAGATCGGCTTCGATCAAGTTGTACTGGGTCAGGAGGTCGGCGTTCTGCAGGCGCAGGCTCTTTTCCATGCGGCGCGAGTTTGCATAGGTTTCCACGCCGAAGGCCATCACGCCGGTCGAACGCAGCGCATCCCAGACGGCGAGGCCGTCTTCGTATTTCATGTGCAGTTCCCAGCCCTGCTCGCCGACATAGGAGATGCGGAAGGCGGTGACGGGCTTGCCGGCGATTTCGATCGGCTTGATCGCCGTAAAGGCGAAGTTTTCCGGATCGAGCCCGGCCGGATCGGCCACGGCCTTCTTCAGCGTGTCGCGTGCGTTCGGACCCCAGATGCCGATCGTCACGAATTTTTCCGAGACGTCGGTGATGGTCACGTCAAGGCCACGGTCTTGGGCGACGCGCTTCATATAGTGCAGGTCGCGCGGGCCGGCATCGGCGCCGTTGACCAGACGGCAGCGGTCGGCCATGCGGAAGACGGTGAAGTCGGCGCGCACCATGCCTTCGTCGTCGAGGAAGTGGGTGTAAACGCCCTTGCCGATGTTTGCGTCGCCGCCGACCTTGGCGGCGCACAGCCATTCCATCAGCTCGACATGGTCAGGTCCTTCGATATCGACCATGTGGAAGTGGCTGAGATTGACGATGCCGCAATCCTCGCTCATCGCCAGATGCTCGGCATTCGACACGCGCCAGAAATGGCGGCTGTCCCATTCGTTCTCACGCAGCGGAACGCGGTCGGCGTATTTCTCCAGAAGGTGCTCGTTGGCGGCGTAGCCGTGTGCACGCTCCCAGCCGCCAAGCTCCATGAAGTAGCCGCCAAGCTCCTTCTCGCGCTCGTAGAAGGGTGAACGCTTGGCGTTGCGGCCGGATGCGTAGGGTTCGCGGGTGTGGACAGCCGGGAAATAGATCTTCTGGGCGGCTTCGTAGCAGCGCCCCTCGATGAACTCTTCCGTCAATTGATGCGGATAGAAGCGGGCATAATCGATGCTGTTGTGATCGATTTCTGTCCGGCCATCGGTCATCCAGTCGGCAATCAGCTTGCCGTAGCCTGGGCCGTCCTTGACCCAGATGGCGACGCAATACCAGAGACCGCGCACCTTCTGGCTCTCGCCGCAGGATGCGCCGCCGCCGGCGGAAACCTGCAGCAGGCCGTTGAACGAGTGACCCTCGTTATAGCCGAGTTCGCCGAGGATCGGCGTCAGTTCCATGGCGCGCTCGAGCGGCTCGATGATCTGTTCCATCTCGAGATCGCGCTGCGAAGGCGAAAGCCGTGCTTCGTGTTTTTCGAGAAGATCGCGCGGATGGCACATGCGCGGATTGGCGGCTTCGTAATAGCCCCACTCGATCTGGCCGCCCTCGGTCGTCGCCGGGTCGCCGGTATCGCGCATATAGGCGGAGTTGCCCTGGTCGCGCAGCAGCGGGAAGCCGATTTCTTTGCCGGTGCCTTCAAACTCGTTATAGGGACCGAAGAAGGTGAGCGGGTGGTCGACCGGCATGACCGGCAGGTCTTCGCCGACCATCTCGGCGATCAGGCGCCCCCAGAGACCGGCACAGACGATGACGTGGTCGGCCATGATAGTGCCGCGATGGGTGACGACGCCCTTGATGCGGCCGCCTTCGACGATCAGCGACTTTGCCGGCGTGTTGCCGAACACCTTGAGCTTGCCTGCCTTTTCGGCGGCATCGACCAGCTTGCCGGCAACGGTCTGCGAGCGCGGGATGACGAGGCCGGCATCCGGATCGTAAAGGCCGCCCATCACCTGATCTTCCTCGATCAGCGGGAATTTCTCCTTGATCTCGGACGGGCTGACATAATGGGCGCGCGTGCCGAAAGCCCGTGCCGAGGACAGCTTGCGCTTGATTTCCTCCATCCAGCTATCGTCGCCGGTGCGCGCCACTTCGAGGCCGCCGATCCGGGCGTAATGGCCCATCTTCTCGTAGAAATCGATCGAATATTGCGTGGTCCAGACGGAGAGATAGTCGTGGCTCGTGGTGTAACAGAAGTCCGAGGCATGGGCTGTCGAGCCGATATCGGTCGGTATGCCCGACTTATCGATGCCGACGATATCGTCCCATCCGCGCTCGACGAGATGATGCGCGATGGAGGCGCCGACGATACCGCCGAGGCCGATGATGACGACCTTTGCCTTTTCCGGAAATGCTGCCACGTGCTGTTCCTTCTACTTATCGGACGAACTAAAATTTATTTACAGCGCCGCGCGTCTGAAAAGACGCGCAAAAGGACGCTGTAACACCTTGAATTACTGCATAATTTTCTCCTTAAATCGATTCCGATTTAAGGAATTATGCAGTCGCCGCCCTCGACTTGCGACGAGGGCATTATGCATCAGGCTCATGATCGCCATTGGTCCTACGCCGCCTAGGACCGGCGTGATTGCGCCAGCCGGGGTCGAGGCTGGAGAATTCCAGGAACATGCCAGCGCCCCGGGATTACGGCGCAGAAATCGCCTTCAGCCGGTCGATGTCCACGAGCACGATGTCTTCCGAAACAGGCTCGCGATTGTGCAGCCGGAACCATTCCACGGCTTCGCGCACGCGGTCTCCATGCGGCGCCGGATAGGCGCCCAGTCCGAGAACCCATTCCCGCACGGTCTCGCGCTCCATCCGCCCGGCCCGGTATCGATCGCAGACGGTTTTCGCCGATGCCACAAGGTCATTGATGCTTTTCACGGGATATCCCTCAATGCACGGATGGCTCGTCATCTTCGAGAAACGACCGAATGCCGTCCCGGGCGACGACGGCCAGGAATTCGTCGAAAGCCTCCCGGTCGGTCGCAAAAGGCTCGTCCCAGCGGATCAGATCCTCTGCCTGCGTGACCACCTCCATCGTCCAGTCTTCATTGCTGCCCGATGTGCGGAAGATGTCGACGAGCACCGTGATCCCGTCATCGGTGAACTCTCCGGCCAATTCGGAATGTTCGAGCTTTTCTTTCTTTGCCATTATTCAGCCACCGGCACCGGGCGGTGCGTCGTTTTCGAGATATTCTTCATATTGAACCGTCTCTGTCTCATTCGTATCGATCGAGGGATGTGCACGTTTTGCCAGGCGAACGCCCGCACCGCCGCCGTTTTCCGGGATGAAAATAACCCCGCCGCCTTCCAGGGCGTGCTTCATATCCTGAAGGGTTCGCTCATAGGGAGAGCGCTTGCCGGCCTCGAAATTGGCAATCGTCGCTTTGGCGACTTTTGAGGCCGATGAAAGGTCGTCCTGAGACCAGGCCAACAGGGCACGCGCAGCGCGGCATTGGGCGGAAGATAGGCTCAAAACAATAACCTTGCATCAAAAGTGTAGCGCTTCTTCCAGTGGATGATATGAAAAATGTAATCTCGATACAAGCGATGATGATGAGAGCAAGCGCATGGATTGGGAGCGCGACTGGCCAGTTCGGACTCTGCTGGTATCTTAAACGCCGCTCCTACATTCCTTCGACCTTCAACACTTCACGCTCATCTGGTGAAACGGCAAGGTTGATTGACTGAATATTATTAAAGTCTAATTTAACGCCTCCTTTATCACGCACCCGGGAGGTAACAATGCGTGAGCCAGATATGCAGAAACTCGATGCGCTCGTCGGTCGTCTTGTTGGGGATGTCGGCGCCGCCATGTCAGGGGCCCTGGTCGTGCTGGGCGACCAGGTCGGATTGTTCAAGGCGATGGCCGACGGAACGCCTTTGACCGTTGAGCAGCTTGCCGCGAAAACGGGGGTGAAGGAGCGCTACCTCAGGGAATGGCTGAGCGCCCAGGCGGCCGCGGATTATGTCGCTTACGATGAAAAAACCGATCGTTTCAGCCTGACGGCGGAACAGGCGATGGTGTTTGCCGAGGAAAACAGCCCGGCCTTCTTCGTCGGCGCCTTCGAGGTCGTGCAATCCATGTGGATGGACGAGCCGAAGATCGCCGATGCCTTCCGCACCGGCAAGGGGCTCGGCTGGCATGAGCACAGCACCTGCCTTTTCCGCGGCACCGAGCGGTTCTTCCGCCCCGGCTACAACAGCCATCTCGTCAACGAATGGATTCCCGCCCTTGCCGGGATGGACGAAAAGCTCAAGGCCGGCGCCAGTGTCGCCGATGTCGGCTGCGGTCACGGCGCCTCGACCATCCTGATGGCGCAGGCCTATCCCGCCTCGCATTTTACCGGCTTCGATTATCACGGCCCGTCGATCGAAAGAGCCAAGGCCGCCGCCAAGGAGGCCGGCGTCGCCGACCGGGTGACGTTCGAGCAGGGCAAGGCGGCGGAATTTCCCGGGCGCGGCTATGATATGGTCGCCATGTTCGACTGCCTGCACGACATGGGCGATCCGGTCGGCGCCGGCCGGCATGTCAAGGAAACGCTCGCCCCGAACGGCACGTGGCTGATCGTCGAGCCCTTCGCCCATGACCATTTGAAGGACAATCTCAATCCTGTCGGCCGCGTCTATTACGGCGCTTCGACGATGATCTGCACGCCGGCATCGCTCTCCCAGGAAGTCGGGCTCGGTCTCGGCGCCCAGGCGGGGGAAATGAAGCTTCGCAAGGTGGCGCTCGACGCCGGCTTCAAACATTTCCGCCGCGCCACCGAAACCCCGTTCAACATGGTGTTCGAGGTTCGGGCCTGAAGAAAGCCGGGGAGCCTGCTATTTCAGCTTGCCGATGCTGGCATACATGCCGGTCGTGCGGAATTCGGTGGGGTTTGTGCCGTAGACGCGGCGGAAGACCTTGGAGAAATAGTTGGCGTCCTCGAAGCCGCACATAATGGCGACTTCCTTGACCGGCAGGAAGTCGGCCTTGGTCAGCAGCTTGACGGCGCGCTGCAGGCGCTGCTGCAGCACGAATTCGGCCGGCGGCACCCCCTCGCTCTCGGCGAAGCTGCGCGAGAAATGCGCGCGGCTGAGGCCGACGATGCCGGCGAGCTCGCTGACCGGCAGCGGCTTTTCGAGATTGGCATTGATATGGTCGATCACCAGCTGCATCGGGCTGAGCTCGGCGGCAAAGGCCGGCGAGCCGAAGACGTCGTCGTAGAGCGCCATCGCCGCCTCATAGGCAACCGCCGAGGCCGCACCGGGCGACGTCGCGCCCTTGACGAGGCGCAGGCTGCAATCGGCCAGATGATCGATGGTCGAGCGCTGCAGCTTCAGCACCGGCCCGGCGGTCGACAGCACCAGCTGGTGGATGCGCAGCGTTTCCTCGCCATTCATCGAGATCCAGAAATATTCCCAGCGCTCGCCCTTCTCCAGCCAGTAGCGGTGATTGTGCGGGACGAGCACCAGCAGCGTGTCACCGCCCTGAAGGCGATAATTGCGGTTCTGGTAGCGCAGCCGGCCCGAGCCGCTGATCGTGTGCTGCAGCACCGTGAAGGGCGTCTGGCCGCGCCTTCGGCCGTCCCAGTCATAGGTTTCGTTCTCGCGCACTTCATAGCCGGTGCTGGTCGGCATGGCATGCAGCCGCTGGCGGCCGCGGGGCAGCGAAACCGTCCTCATCGACTGTCCGTTGGCGATTAAATCCTGCAGCACAAAATTACCCCTGAAAGCATAATCCTTCTCTGGTCGGTCCGCCGATTTCGGGCATAATCCCGCTCGACAACAAAGACGAGACGACGGTCGATAGAGCGGCCGGGAGGAAAACAGGCAGTTTTACGGCTTTTTAACCCCATGCGCCGGCATGGGGCCTGATCCTCCATAAACCGTCTTGTTCTCTAGCATTCCATTGGGTCGAGGTGAAGATCATGAGTTTCAAAATCGCTATCATCGGTGCGGGCAGCGTCGGCTTCACCAAGAAGCTGTTCACCGACATCTTGTGCGTTCCGGAGTTTCGCGACATCGAATTCGCGCTGACCGATCTCAGCGAACACAATCTCGAAATGATCAAGGCGATACTCGATCGCATCGTCGAGGCGAACGGGCTGCCGACCAAGGTGACGGCGACGACCGATCGGCGCCAGGCGCTGACAGGCGCCCGTTACATCATCAGCTGTGTCCGGGTCGGCGGGCTTGAAGCCTATGCTGACGATATCAGAATTCCGCTGAAATACGGCATCGACCAGTGTGTCGGCGATACGATCTGCGCCGGCGGCATCCTCTACGGCCAGCGCAACATCCCGGTCATCCTCGACTTCTGCAAGGATATCAGGGAGGTCGCCGAGCCCGGCGCCAAGTTCCTCAACTATGCCAACCCGATGGCGATGAACACCTGGGCGGCGATCGAATATGGCAAGGTCGACACCGTCGGCCTCTGCCATGGCGTCCAGCACGGCGCCGAGCAGATCGCCGAGGTGCTCGGCGCCAAGTCGCTGAGCGAGTTCGACTACATCTGTTCCGGCATCAATCACCAGACCTGGTTCATCGACCTGCGCCTCAACGGCCGCAAGATCGGCAAGGACGAGCTGGTTGCCGCCTTCGAGGCGCATCCGGTCTATTCGCAGCAGGAAAAACTGCGCATCGACGTGCTGAAGCGGTTCGGCGTCTATTCCACCGAAAGCAACGGCCATCTCTCGGAATATCTGCCCTGGTATCGCAAGCGGCCGGAGGAAATTACCCGCTGGATCGACATGTCCGACTGGATCCACGGCGAGACCGGCGGCTATCTCCGGCACTCGACGGAAACGCGTAACTGGTTCGAGACCGAATTTCCGCAATTCCTGGAATCCGCGGCCAAGCCGATCGATCCGGCCAAGCGCTCGAACGAGCATGCCAGCCACATTCTCGAGGCGCTGGAGACGAACCGGGTCTATCGCGGCCATTTCAACGTCAAGAACAACGGCATCATCACCAACCTGCCGTTCGATGCGATCATCGAATCGCCGGGTTTCGTCGACCGCTTCGGCATCAACATGGTCTCCGGCGTCACCCTGCCGGAAGCCTGTGCGGCCACCTGCATCGCCTCGATCAACGTCCAGCGCATGTCGGTGCATGCCGCCATTTCAGGCGACATCGACCTTCTGAAGCTCGCCGTGCTGCACGATCCGCTGGTCGGCGCCGTCTCGACGCCGGAGGAGGTCTGGCAGATGGTCGACGAGATGGTCGTTGCCCAGGCCCGCTGGCTGCCGCAATATGCCGATGCCGTGCCGGCCGCCAAGGAGCGGCTGTCGAAATCGAAGGTGCAGACCCGCGACTGGGCGGGGGCTGCGCGCCGCACCGTCCGTTCGATCGAGGAGCTGCGCGCCGAAAAGGCGGCTCTGAAACAGGCCGTCTGAATCTAGTGAAGGATGGGTGGTCATGGGTTTCCGGGAGGGAAATCCATGACATCATGCCCGGCTTTCACATCGTGCGAGGAAAAGGAGCCCGTGTGATCCGCGCTCCGGAACAGAGGGAGAAACGATGATGAATTTCCGCAAAACAGGCATTCTGGCCGGCCTGGCGCTTGGCGTCTCGGTGCTGGCGCTGAATGCCTATGCTTCCGAGGCAACCGTTCCGCCGGCGCCGGCGGAATTCCCGGCCGAAGGCAAGATCAAATATGTGGCGCGCGACTCCATCCTGGAGTTCAAGGCGCTGCCCGAATATCACGAGCCCGACTGGGTCACCAAGAATTTCGTTGCCACCGGCAAGCTGCCGCCGGTCAAGGACCGGCTGCCGAAGGAGCCGCTGGTCTTCAAAACAAGCAATATGCCCGACGGCATCGGTGTCTACGGCGATACGATGCGCCACGTCATCGGCGGCCGGCCGGAAGGCTGGAACTACGGCGCCGGCCAGACCCAGGGCTGGGGCGGCATCGATATCGGCCTCTCCGAATGCCTGACGCGCACCGCGCCGCTGTTCCAGGTGGAAGCCAAGGATACCGAGCCGCTGCCGAACCTCGCCAAGAGCTGGGATTGGTCCGCCGACGGCCATAAGCTGACCATGCACCTGGTCGAAGGCGCCAAATGGTCGGACGGTGCGCCGTTCAATGCCGACGACATCATGTTCTACTGGGACGATGAAGTCGTCGATCCGAATGTCTCGCCGCTCGGCGGCGGCGCCTCGCCGGAAGCTTTCGGCGTCGGCACGACGCTGAAGAAGATCGACGATTATACCGTCGAGTGGACCTTCAAGGAGGCCTTCCCGAAGCAATATCTCTACACGATGTCCTACCCGAACTTCTGCCCGGGTCCGTCGCATATCCTGAAGCCGCAGCACCCGAAATATTCGAAGAACACCTACGACCAGTTCAAGAACGCCTTCCCGCCCGCCTTCATGAACATGCCTGTCATGGGCGCCTGGGTGCCGGTGGAATATCGTTCCGACGACATCATCGTCATGCGCCGCAATCCTTATTACTGGAAGGTCGATGAGAAGGGCGATCAGCTGCCTTATCTCAACGAGCTGCACTACAAGCTCTCGACCTGGGCCGACCGTGACGTTCAGGCGGTGGCGGGATCGGCCGACATCTCCAACCTCGAGCAGCCGGAAAACTTCGTCGCCTCGCTGAAGCGCGCCGCCGAAAAGACCGCGCCCGCCCGTCTTGCCTTCGGTCCGCGCCTGATCGGCTATAATCTGCGCATGAACTTCTCCGCCAATGGCTGGGGCAACCCGGACGAGCGCGGCCAGGCGATCCGCGAGCTGAACCGCAACGAGGACTTCCGCAAGGCCGTCACCATGGCGCTCGACCGCAAGGCGATCGGCGACTCGCTGGTCAAGGGACCGTTCACCGCGATCTATCCGGGCGGGCTGTCCTCCGGCACCAGCTTCTACGACCGCAACTCCACCGTCTACTATCCCTTCGATCTCAAGGGCGCCAAGGCGGAGCTTGCCAAGGCCGGCCTCAAGGATACGGATGGCGACGGCATCGTGAACTTCCCGGCCGGCACGGCCGGCGGCAAGAATGTCGAAATCGTTCTGCTCGTCAACAACGACTATACGACCGACAAGAGCCTCGGCGAAGGTGTCGTCGGCCAGATGGAAAAGCTCGGGCTGAAGGTTATCATCAACGGGCTCGACGGGGCGAAGCGTGACGAAGCGCATTATTCCGGTCGCTTCGACTGGCTGATCCAGCGCAACACGACGGAACTGTCGTCGGTGGTGCAGAATACCGAGCAGCTCGCTCCGGTCGGTCCGCGCACCAGCTGGAACCATCGTGCCGGCAAGGACGACAAGCTCGATCTGATGCCGTTCGAACAGGAGCTTGTCGACGTCGTCAACAAGTTCACCACCAGCCAGAGCAATGACGATCGCGTCAATCTGATGAAACAGTATCAGAAGATCTCGACCGAGCACGTCAACACCGTCGGTCTGACCGAATATCCGGGCGCGCTGATCATCAACAAGCGCTTCTCCAACGTGCCGCAGGGGACGCCGATCTTCATGTTCAACTGGGCTGAAGACTCGATCATCCGCGAACGCCTGTGGGTGGCCGCCGACAAGCAGGGCAAATATGAGCTGTTCCCCGAACAGCTGCCCGGCAAGCCCGGCGATAAGGGCCCGATCAACTGATGCCTGTCATCAGGACAAAGAGCCAAAGCGCGTCGCAGGTGATGCGATGCGCGGGGGTTCCCTCCCAGCTGACGTGAGACTCAGGCCGCGCGTGGCGCGCGGCCTGATATGACCAACAAGCCGGCCGCGCCGACAAGGAGCGACTGGCGGCAAAGCGAAGCGAACCGTTCGATGTTGCGATTCCTGCTCGTGCGCATAGCCTCCGCGATCCCCGTTCTCTTCATCCTGAGCGTGGTGACTTTCGCGATCATCCAGGCGCCGCCCGGCGATTATGCCGATTATATAAGATCCCAGCTGATCAACCAGGGTGGCGCTTCCTACGCCCAGGCCGAAGCCCAGGCGCAGGCCTACCGGGTCGAACACGGCCTCGACAAGCCGCTGGTCGTCCAATACGTCAACTGGATCGGCGGCATCGTCACGCGCGGGGATTTCGGCTACAGCATGTTCTACAACAAGCCGGTGGCCGACGTCGTCGCCGAGCGGCTGCCGCGCACGCTGCTCTTGGCGCTCGTCTGTCACATCTTCGCCTCGGTGCTCGGCATCGGCTTCGGCATCTGGGCGGCGACCCGCCAATACAGCTGGATCGACAGCCTGCTTTCGGGAATTTCCTTCCTCGGCATGACGGTGCCGCGCTTCCTGATGGCGCTGATCATCGTCTATCTCCTGGTCTTCCAATTCAACGTTTCCGAGATCGGCAGCTTCTTCTCGCCGCAATATGGCGGGGCGCCCTGGTCCTGGGCGAAATTCGCCGATCTCGTCCAGCATGTCTGGCCTGTCGTGGCGATCGCCACCTTCGGCGGGCTCGCCTACAATATGCGCGTCATGCGCGGCAATCTGCTCGATACTTTGAATGCCCAATATGTCGAAACGGCCAAGGCCAAGGGCCTGTCCGGCGCCGCGGTGGTGATGCGCCATGCGGTGCCCAATGCCCTGCATCCGCTTGTGATGTATCAGGGGGTCGTGCTGCCCTACATGCTGACCGGCGAGATCGAAACCGCCATCATCTTCGCCCTGCCGACCGTCGGCCCGGCGATCGTCGGCTCGATGGCGGTCGGCGACGTCTATGTCACCGCCACCTTCATGATGGTGCTGTCGGCAACACTGATCGTCGGCAATATCATCGCCGATATGTTGCTGGCTTTGCTCGATCCGCGCGTCCGCCAGTTCGGAGGAGCCTGACATGCTGGCTTTCGATTCTTCCGACACACCGCCGACAACCGAACCCGCGATCAAGAAGCCTTCGCACGGCGGCGAGAGCTATCTGGCGCTCGTCTGGCGCCGGCTGCGGCGCTCCTGGACCGGCATGGCCGGGCTGGTGCTGGTCGGGCTGCTGCTGTTCATGGCGATCTTTGCCGATTTCTTCGCGCCGATGGACCCGAAGGCGACCGATGTCGGTTTCGCACCGCCGCAGGTGATGAGCTTCCACGACAAGGACGGCAATTTCGTCTTCCAGCCGCGCGTCTATGCGCTCTCCGATTCCGAAGAGCTCGACCCGGTCACCTTCCAGCCGATCGTCGGCGTCGATTACGACAATCCGCGGCTGCTCGGTTTTTTCGTCAAAGGCGCTGAATACAACCTTCTCGGCCTGATCCCGGCCAGCCGGCATTTCTTCGGCTCGACCGACGGCCAGCCGGTGCATTTCCTCGGCACCGACAAGTTCGGCCGCGACGTGCTGTCGCGCGCCATCATCGGCTCGCGCATTTCGCTGATGATCGCGCTGACCGTGGTCACCATCGTCACCGTCATCGGCACCACCGTCGGCATGGTCTCCGGTTATTTCGGCGGCACCTTCGATGTCTGGCTGCAGCGCTTCGTTGAACTGGTGCTCGCCTTCCCGCAGCTGCCGCTCTATCTGGCGCTGACCTCGCTGATCCCGGTGACGGCGCCGACCAATGTCTTCCTTGCCTTCGTCATCGCCGTGATGTCGGCGCTCGGCTGGGCGCAGATGTCGCGCGAGGTGCGCGGCAAGACCTTGGCACTCGCCCGCATCGATTACGTCCGGGCGGCGATGGCCGTCGGCGCCACCGACACCCGCATCATCCTGCAGCATATCTTCCCGAACGTGATGAGCCACGTCATCGTCGCGGTGACGCTCGCCATACCAAGCGTCGTGCTCTTGGAATCCTTCCTCGGTTTCCTCGGTTTTGCCGTCAAGCCGCCGCTGATTTCCTGGGGGCTGATGCTGCAGGATACGGCGACCTATTCGGTAATCGGCTCCTATCCGTGGATTCTCTCCCCCGTCGGCTTCGTGCTCGTCACCGTCTTCGCCTTCAATGCGCTCGGCGACGGACTGCGCGACGCAGTCGATCCTTATTGAGGTGATTGATATGGCTCTCGCACTGGTCAATTCCTTCGCCCCGCCCGTCCGCCACGATCATGACGGCCGTTCGGACACGCCGGTGATCGACGCCCGCAATGTGGCGGTCAATTTCAAGGTCGAGAACGGCATGGTCGAGGCCGTCAAGGACGTCTCCTTCCAGCTCTATCGCGGCGAGACCATCGCCATCGTCGGCGAATCCGGCTCGGGTAAATCGGTGACGGCGCGAACGGTGATGGGGCTCCTGTCGAAGCGCGCCGTCGTCTCCGACAAATCGACCGTTTCCTATGACGGCAGCAACATCCTGAAATTTTCCGAGCGGGCGCGTCGCAAGCTGCGCGGCGACCGCATCTCGATGATCTTCCAGGAGCCGATGAGCTCGTTGAACCCGATCTATACGATCGGCAGCCAGATCGTCGAGGCGATCCGCGTCCATCGCCGGATCAGCAAGCGGGATGCGCAAAAGCGGGCGCTCGAACTGCTCGAACATGTGCAGATCCCCGATCCGGCCGCGCGGCTCATGCAATATCCGCATCAGCTGTCCGGCGGCCAGCGCCAGCGGGTGATGATCGCCATGGCGCTCGCCAACGATCCCGACGTCTTGATCGCCGACGAGCCGACGACGGCGCTCGATGTCACCGTGCAGGCGCAGATTCTCAACCTGATCCGCAACCTGCAGAAGGAATTGGGGATGGCCGTCATCCTCATCACCCACGACCTGACGGTGGTGCGGCAGTTCTCGGATTACGTCTATGTGATGCAGCATGGCGAGGTGCGCGAGCACAATGTCACCGAGGCGCTGTTTGCCAATCCGCAGCATGCCTATACCAGGCATCTGCTCGGCTCCGAACCGCGTGGGCAAGCCAATCCGCTGCCGGAGGGATCGGATGTCATCCTTGACGCCAAGGGTGTGCGCGTCGCCTTCATGATGCGCCACGGCACTTTTCTGAAGCCGGCGATGCGCGAGCTTGTCGCCGTCGACAGCCTCGACCTGACGCTCCGCCGTCACGAGACGCTTGGGCTCGTCGGCGAATCCGGCTCCGGCAAGACCACCTTCGGCCAGGCGATCCTGCGGCTCAACACGCCGGAGGCCGGGGAGATCCATTTCGACCGCCAGCCGATCCACAATCTTTCCAGGGCGGAGATGCGGCCCTTGCGCGCCCGCATGCAGGTGGTGTTCCAGGATCCGTTCTCATCGCTCAACCCGCGCATGACGATCGGCCAGATCATCGAGGAGGGGCTGGTCGTCAACAAGCTTGGGGCGACCCGCGGCGAACGGCAGGACCGGGTGAGCGAGGCGCTCATCGCCGCCGGCATGCCCGGCAATATCCTGTCGCGTTTCCCGCATGAATTTTCCGGCGGCCAGCGCCAGCGCATCGCCATTGCCCGCGCCATCGCGCTGGAACCGGAATTCATCCTGCTCGACGAGCCGACATCCGCACTCGACCTTTCCGTCCAGGCGCAGATCATCGAACTCTTGCGCAAGCTGCAGGACGAGCGCGGCTTAAGTTACCTCTTCATCTCCCACGACCTCAAGGTGGTGCGGGCGCTTTGCCATCGCGTCATCGTCATGCAGCATGGCAAGATCGTCGAAGAGGGGCCCGTCCACGAAGTTCTCACCCATCCCAAGACCGCCTACACCGAACGGCTCGTCAAGGCCGCTTTCGAGGTAGCATGATTATCGAATGCCGGAGGCACTAATGGCAGGAAATCCCAAAATCACGTTCATCGGAGCAGGCTCCACCGTCTTCATGAAGAACATCATCGGCGACGTGCTGCAGCGTCCGGCGCTGTCGGGCGCAACGATCGCCCTGATGGATCTCAATCCGCAGCGGCTGGAAGAAAGCGCCATCGTCGTCAACAAGCTGATCTCGACGCTCGGCGTCAAGGCCAAGGCCGAGACCTATTCCGACCAGCGCAAGGCGCTTTCCGGCGCCGATTTCGTCGTCGTCGCCTTCCAGATCGGCGGCTACGAGCCCTGCACGGTTACCGATTTCGAAGTGCCGAAGAAATACGGGCTGCGCCAGACGATCGCCGATACGCTCGGTGTCGGCGGCATCATGCGCGGGCTTCGCACCGTGCCGCATCTCTGGAAGGTCTGCGAGGACATGCTCGCCGTCTGCCCCGAGGCGATCATGCTGCAATATGTCAACCCGATGGCGATCAACACCTGGGCGATATCGGAGAAATACCCTGCGATTCGTCAGGTCGGCCTCTGCCATTCGGTGCAGGGCACGGCGATGGAACTCGCCCATGACCTCGACATTCCCTACGAGGAAATCCGCTATCGCGCCGCCGGTATCAACCACATGGCCTTTTACCTCAAATTCGAGCATCGCCAGGCCGACGGATCCTACCGGAACCTCTATCCCGATCTCCTGCGCGGCTACCGCGAGGGCAGGGCGCCGAAGCCCGGCTGGAACCCGCGCTGCCCGAACAAGGTGCGCTATGAGATGCTGACCCGGCTCGGCTATTTCGTCACCGAGAGCTCGGAGCATTTCGCCGAATACACGCCCTATTTCATCAAGGAGGGCCGCGACGACCTGATCGAGAAATTCGGCATTCCGCTCGATGAATATCCGAAGCGCTGCATCGAGCAGATCGAGCGCTGGAAGGGCCAGGCCGAGGCCTATCGCAGCGCCGACAAGATCGAGGTCGAGCCGTCGAAGGAATATGCCTCCTCGATCATCAACTCGGTCTGGACCGGCGAACCCTCGGTGATCTACGGCAATGTCCGCAACAATGGCTGCATCACCTCGCTGCCGGAAAATTGCGCCGCCGAAGTGCCCTGCCTGGTCGATGCTTCCGGCATCCAGCCGACCTTCATCGGCGCCCTGCCGCCGCAGCTGACCGCGCTGATGCGCACCAATATCAACGTCCAGGAACTGACGGTGCAGGCGCTGATGACGGAAAATCGCGAGCACATCTACCACGCCGCGATGATGGACCCGCACACGGCGGCCGAACTCGACCTCGACCAGATCTGGTCGCTGGTCGACGACCTGCTCGCCACCCACGGCGACTGGCTGCCCGAATGGGCGCGCACATCTAGGAAAGTTCAGGCTGCCTGACCCTCTCTCCCGGGTCGGGCGTCAAAGAGCCCCGCGGTGGCAACACACCGCGGGGCTTTTGCGTGAGAGGTGGGGCGTTTTGCGATTAAGGGGTTACTCGTTTGTCGGCCTTCTGTTTCAGTCCAGACCACACTTTCCCGAACGTCATGAACCCGAAGTGCAAGCAGCATATGACCATCCCCGTATAGACGAGCCTGGGAGGATCAAAGATGTAGATAAGTCCCCATCCCGTCACAACGAATGCGATATAAAGGTACAACGGCGTGAAGGCCGAACCGCTCGGCGCTGCTGCTCTTTTTCCGACGGTAAGTTGCTGCGCCGGCTGCGGCATATTTCTTGAAAGCGGATCGGCCCCCATCATTTCTGCTGGAATTAGTCCGGAACCTGTACCGAGCCCGGCAAAGAGCATTCGGAGCTCTTCCGATTTATCGGGATCTTCTTCATCTGAGATGCGGACTGCGCGATGTCCGAACGGCGGCACTAACGCCTCAGGTAAAGTCCAGGGAAGATCAGAAGCCTTATGGGCGCGCGCAAACTCTCGCAGATCCTCGGCTTCTTCAACTGTCCACCTACACACCTCTTCGCCTTCTTGCAGCTCCTGCCCGCCATAGAAAATCTCTGACCGGCTGTAAAAACCTGCATTGACGCGGTCTACCAGCCGTTGGATCGTCAAGTTCTCCTCCTTGAAGAAGATGGGATCTTCGAGACGCTCCAAAGGTTCTGCTCGCCAGAAATAGCTTGCGGCAGTTGCCAGATCGCAGTCCGGCTGCGTCAGTATCCACTCGAACACATCTTCAGCGAAGTCGAAGTTCAGATCTTCTGCAATGGCATGGCGAGCATCCGGGGACCGACCGGTCAACCAATCGATCATGGCCCGTTGTTATTGTCAAATTTGTCGGCCATCGCTCTGCCCGTGGGATTGATCGATCGCCTACTAACTCGACGATTGTTTGGGCGCGAGTCCCTAGATCCCGGAGCCGTCGAGCTGCTGGGCGTCGTCGCCTTCCCAGGGGGAGGGCATCGAAGTGCGATTGGCCGAGGGCATCGGCATCCAGCACTTCAACTCCGGCTCGGCATATTCGATGATGTGCCCAGGCGAGGAATCCGAGGCGCGCCAGCCTTCCCCGCCGAACTGATCGCCATGCGACCAATAGGCAAGGTCAACTTCCGCCGGCCCCTGTTCGGACGCGCGGATCGTCACCAGGATCCGGCTGCCGTCTTTCGGAGCGCTTGCCATGTGGCGCCAGCTGTCCGGCTCATCCATCGTCTTTCCTCCTGCCTCGCTGCAGACGAGTGTCGCCTCGCCATCGGAAGCGGTCAATTGAAACTTTTGACGATCGACCCGGTGGTTGACGCAGTCATAAGGTAGCCACAGCTGTCTTCGAAATCGACAATTTCAAGCACATCACGATCGCCTCGGCCACCACGCCGGCGATCTCGTGCTGCGCGACTTTGCCCATCGCATCCATCAGAATGTCCGCCGCAACGATTGTTTCGGCCGTGTCGGCCGCTTGCGGCGTTAAAGCACTCTTCAAGTTCAAGATCGGACACTAACCCCCGTCATTCTACGACATCGGCCTTGCGTAGCCCCTCTACGACGAGCTCGAAATCGGCGGGGTTCTTGAAGGGCAAGACTTTGCGGCGGTATTCCAATGAGTAGCCGGGATTGACGCGCAGCACCTCTTGCCACATCGCGCGAGCCTCTTCGAAACGGCCGAGGTGTCCGTAACAGGCAGCCAGAAGCGCGCGCGAGACATCGGTGACGGGATTGCGGCTCACGCGCTGCAGCAACAGTTCGACGGCCTCGTCGTACCTTCGCAGTTGAAACAGGGCCAGGGCCTGAAAATGGAGAACGACATCCGGAAAATACGGGTTCAGGACCCTCGCCCGATCGAAATAGGCGAGTGCCTCCTCGGATCTGCCTGAATAGATCAGCGCCTCGCCGAGGCTGACCTGCCCTTCGGCGAAGTTCGGATTGAGGACGATCGCACGCTCGGCCTCGCTGATGGCTCTGTCGTGCTGTCGCGCGTAAAGCTTGACCACACTCAGTGCCCAATGTGCAACGGGATCGCTCTCATCCCGCGCTACCGCCAGCGTCGCAGCCTCTTCGGCTTGCTCGATAGAGCGCTGTGGCGAGGCGCTCCACCGGTTCAGGTAGTCGAGGCCGTGGGTAAGGGCGAGGAAGGCGTGCGCCGAGGCGAAGTTCGGGTCCAGCTCGACGGCATGTTGCAGAAGGTCGCGGGCGTCGCTGTTCGTTTGCTTCGTCAGCCGGTGCCACAGCTCCCGGCCGCGCAAGAAGCAGTCATAGGCCTCGGGGTGCCGGGTCTGCCCCGGCGCCAGTCTTTTCCGATCGCCCTCGGTCAGGTTGACCGCCAGCGCGTCGACGATCTGCTGCGTGACATCGTCCTGAACCGCGAATATGTCGGTGAGCTCGCGATCGAACCGCTCCGCCCATAGATGCCCGCCGGTGGTCGCGTCGATGAGCTGCGCGGTGATGCGTACCCTGTTGCCCGATTTGCGTACGCTGCCCTCAAGTACATGCCGCACGCCGAGCTTGGTGCCCACCTCCTGCACCTGGACGTTCTTGCCCTTGAAAGTGAACGACGAATTGCGAGCGATGACGAAGAGCTGTGACAGCTTCGACAGCGCCGTAATGATGTCTTCCGAGATGCCGTCGGCGAAGTAGTCCTGTTCGGCGTCACCGCTCATGTTGGCGAAGGGCAGGACGGCGATCGACAGCTTCGGCGACACTGCCGTCGCCGGTTGGCCCATCGCCAATTGGTTCTTCGCCGTTTGCGCGGTCGCGGCTGTCTTGCTCCCGGCGCTGCCGACCTGCAGTGAATAGACCCGGATTGGCTCGGCGATGTTCTTGAGCTGCGTGTTGCCGAGATCGCTGACCGAGAGGTCGAGCCGCGCCTTGACTTGGCGATAGGCATCCTCGGACAGGCAGATCGCGCCCGCCGCGGCGACGCCTTCCAATCGCGAGGCGATGTTGACGCCGTCGCCCATCAGATCGCCGTCGCTTTCCTCGACGACATCGCCCAGATGGATGCCGATCCGGAACTCGATGCGACGGTCCTGCGGCACGCCGTCGTTGCGCTCCACCATACCGTTCTGCACCTCGATGGCGCAGCGCACGGCGTCCACCACGCTGCGGAACTCGACCAGCGCACCATCGCCGGTTCGCTTCACCACCCGGCCATGGTGCACGGCAATTGTCGGATCGATGAGATCGCTACGCAGTGCCCGCAACCGCGCCAGGATACGGTCCTCGTCGGCACCGGCAAGGCGGCTGTACCCGACCACGTCCGCGGCCAGGATTGCAGCCAGCTTTCGGATCTCGCTCATGGCGCCGTCTCCTCACCTCCACGATAGCAGGGAGACAAAGGGCAAGGAAGAAACTTTTAGCCGCTGGTGAGAGCGATCTCGGTTGCGATCGAGTTGGACGCAGTTGGTGGCGACAGCAGCGCATGAGACTGTTCTTCACCAATGGTTGCTGATCAATTCTCTTCGAATACAGAATGCAGACGCCGTATCTGAACCGACCTCGACGTGTTACGCATCGAACATGGGATTCGGGGTTTTCATTCACCGCTCAGATTCGATTTACGACGACAGCCCGGCAGAACAATATCAGTTCCCGAGCCAATATCTCGGTCGCGTGCAGGCCTGCCTCGGAGACTGGATCATTTACTACGAGCCGCGCAAGGTTGCGGCGACGCGCGGCTATTTTTCCGTCGCCAAAGTAGCCCAAGTCATTCAAGATCCGAAGGCGCCGAATATGTATCTGGCACTCATCGAGCCGGGCAGCTATCTTGATTTCATCAATGCCGTTCCGTTCAGCGGGCCAGACGGTGTCATTGAGCGCGGCGTGCTGAATGAGGAGGGGCGGATTTCCGGCAGGGCACAGGCCGCAGTGCGCCCAATATCTGCGGCGGATTTCAATCGCATCGTGTCGCTTGGCCTGGACGAGCATGAGCCTGAACTGCCTCGGTTGGGTGAGCCGGCAGTGACGCTCGCTGCCGACGGTTTTGAAGACAGACCACAGGCGCCGTTCATATTTGAGCAGGAGCGCGACCGGGTTACACTGCTCTCGTCGCGGATCGTTCGCGATCGGCTGTTTCGCCGGCTCGTTCTACACGCTTATGACAAGCGGTGCGCAATTACTGGTCTGAAGCTCATAAATGGTGGCGGACGCGCGGAAGTTGACGCTGCGCATATCCGCCCCGTGGAGGCAAATGGGCCCGACATTCTCACCAACGGCATTGCTCTGTCTGGCACTGCACACTGGATGTTCGACCGCGGGCTGATAAGCCTCTCGGATGATCTCGACATTCTAATCTCGCGGCAGGCAAATGACCCGGAGAGCATCCGAGGACTGATCAACAAATCTGGAAGGGCGATCGTGCCGTCCCGGCCGTTCGAGCGGCCCCATCCTCATTTTCTGCAGTGGCATCGCCAAAATTGTTTCAAGCAGTAGCGGTGCTTGCCGATGGCAAGACCGTTGTGCGCGAGCATCGGGTTTGGTTGAGTGACGAGAAGAGGGTTTCATTCAAGAGCGCGACTTCAACTTACCTTACTTTTCCGAAGATTACGAAAGAACCGATCCGCGTTTGCTGGCGAAGCCGTCATTCGATGCGAGGCAGATCACTCCACCTTATCCTCAAGAGAGGTTTAGCCGTTTTAGGAAGCTTCGAGCGATCAATCATCCGGGATGAGACTTCAAAGTCCGCATTGATCTTCACGACGAGCAACTTGCTGAAATTGCCTGACACCTTTACGAAAACCTCGTCCTTGGATTTGAACGGCGTGATGGTTTTGATCTCAACATGATCGTTGCCAAGCCGACCATCGGCGCCTTGCGCGTAATTCTTGTTCAGCCTTATTCCGTAGGTAATGGCGCCGAAGAGTTCTCCTATGTCTCCGTACACACTGAGATGACGACCTGTCTCAAGGTGGTAGCTTTCTGCTAGTGACAAGAGCTCCTCAAAATACGGAATCAAAGATCTGATCGCATTGGGATATTTCGCTCGCCACTCCTGGTATTGGAGTTGTTCTTCCACGTCGGACCAGGAAACCCACTCACCATCGTCGTAGAAGGCTTGGTTCAAAATATCAGCATCCATTTCACACCTCTTGAAAGTCCGGTCGTCGCGACGCGGCCCTTGCGATCTTATGGTCGACCCACGCAGAAAGGCCGTTCCAGAGTTCTTGGTCCAGGCCGACGTGACGAGCGATCGCCATGATCTGCTGATAAGAGATCGGCGTGATCGCCGCTTGACCACAAAGACTGGGGGCCATCAGACCTCGCTTCGCCTTCCGCGCCGTCGGAAAACTTGCATGATCGGCAAAGACTATGAGGGCCGCCGTTTGAAGGTTGCGGTGCTTGCCTATCGCTGCCGCCATCACGGCGTTGCGCATCCACTGATAGGCGTCTCCCGCAAAGGGGCAGGGCGTGTGGTCGTCTCCCGGGCTAAGTGCGAACACCTGAGGGATGTATTCCCAGTACCGAATGCCCTTGCCCGCAAGAGCGCACCGCGAGCGCACGCCGTTACGCGGGTTGATTTGGTCAGCGTAGTGTCCGTTGCATTGCCGCTTACCCGAGCGAGACACAGCCGTTTGGCTACATTTCCCTCCCGGTTCCGTAAACTTGCACTCGATAACGAACGCTGCCTTTGAGCCAACGGCAAGGACATCAACTTGTGTAGGCCTTGGTTCCCTCAGAAGCCGATCGGTATCCGTCCACTCGAGTGCTATCGACCATGGACCGTCCGGCGCCACTCCCATACTCTCAGCAATGGCGTCGAAGACGCGGTCGCGATCTCTGCTCATCTTGAGCGTGCCGAACACGTCGATTGCGATGGCTTGAGAGGAATGCGCCTTGTGAGCCTGAATTCGGTTGGTCCGGTCACAATGCCATGGGAATACCTCCCAGTCCTCGATCGCTTCATGGCTCGCCGGAAACAGATTTTCGCGAACAGCCTCGAAATCGGCAATCATCTGGGGGCCACCTCAATTCGATCAAGCCAAGGAATTCGTTTCCTCAATTGAAAGCGGCTCGGCCGTGCAGACATTCGTGACGAGGGCACGTTAGATGGCACTGGGCTTGTCCACTAATTTCTCGACCAATCGCCTGAGTTCTGACGGAGTCGTTTGGCCAGCCACTACCTCGTGGTAGCCGATCCCGGCGCGTCGCAGCGCCTCTTTCTTTACCGCGTCGCGTGCGGCTGCGGCGCCTTGATGATGCGCTCCGCCCTGGTATTCGATGACGTGTCGCGGTCGGCAATTGCTGTCTACGAGCAGTAGGTCGACACGCTTGGAGTTGATGCACCTGTAGGCGGCCGCATCGGTGCTTTGAAGGATTTCGCCCAACGAGACCTGCGCCATCACCTGCCAAGAAGAATTGCAGCCGATCACCATGCTGTCGAGTTCGCGAAACACTCGGGCTTCGCTCTTATTCAGCAACGACTGAATGGTGAATTGCGAATTCATGACGATACGCAGTTGATCTGCGGCATCGATTGGTCTCATCGGCTCCGCCGTTGGCATCGGAAGCCAAGGCCCCGGTTTAACGCGCTCGTTGCGGCGCTTTTCCTCCCGGCGCGACCTGTTTCTCTCCCGCCACGCCTGCTTTCTCGTCGTGGCCAGGAGCTGCTCGACGGCCATGCCGATGATGAGACCGACAAACAGGGCGGCGATCAGCAGTTCTGGCTTATCGAAATCTGCAATCGTTAGACCGCTCGAAGCGCCTAGTGCGGCAGCCCCGATAATCAGTCCAGGTGCTGCAAATAGCACCGACCTTTGGCGATCGTGCATGCCCCTCTCCAGATTTCCCGCTAAGATAGTAGAACGCGTGGAGCAGGTGCGAAAGTCATTCAAAAGAAGTAGGCCCCTCAGGGACAGAGGCAGCATTCGCTCTATCCTCCCCACTCACCCCACCGCACTAAAATCCGCTGCCAGCACCGCATCCTTCAGCGCCCTTGAATACTCATGCTGCGGATCATCCAACACCGCCCGCGCTCCACCCCGCTCGACGATCTCGCCTTTGCGCATGATGATGATGTTGTCGCTGACGTAATAGGCCGTCGCGAGGTCGTGGGTGATGTAGATGATCGAAAGACCGAGTTCGTTTTTCAACCGGCCGAAGAGGTTGACGATGGCCATGCGCAGCGAGGCGTCGACCATGGAGACCGGTTCGTCGGCGACCAGCAGGCGGGGTTGCGGGATCAGCGCGCGGGCGATGGCGACGCGCTGCAGCTGGCCGCCGGAGAGTTCGTGGGGGAAGCGGCCTTTCACCTCTTCGAGGGTAAGGCCGACATGCACCAGGGCGGCGTCGGCCATCTTCTCGGCCTGCTGGCGGTCCGGCCGTTTTCCGCTAGCGGAGAAATTACGGGCGGTTTCGAAGAGGTAGCGGTCGACCCGCTTCAGCGGGTTGAAGGCTTCGAAGGGATTCTGCAGAACCGGCTGGACCTCCTTCATGAAGGCCTTGCGTTCGGCTCTGCTATGGATGGCGACGGTTTTGCCGGCGAATTGCAACTCGCCTTCGGTCGGCTCGGTCTGGCCGAGGATCATCGCCGCGACCGTCGATTTGCCCGAGCCGGATTCGCCGACGATCGAGAGGATTTCCGGCTCCTCGCCGAGTTCGAAGCTGACATCCCTGACCGCGGTGATCAGGCGCCGGCCGAGCATGCCGCCCTGGCGGTAGACCTTGGTGACGTGCGAGAGGCGAAGCAGAGCACTCAAACCGGATCTCCCGTAACCGCAAAACAGGCCACGCGCCGCTCGGGCGCGACGGTGACGAGCGGCGGAACCTTTTGTGAGCAAATCTCCATGCGCTTCGGACAGCGCGGGTGAAAGCGGCAGCCTTCCGGCGGCATAGCGAGGTTCGGCGGGCGCCCCTCCAGCGAGGGCCGGGTCGTGGGATCGCCGATCTTCGGCAGGCTGCCGACCAGGTGCTGGGTATAGGGGTGGAGCGGCAGGCTGAAGAGTTTTGCGGTCGGCGCCTCCTCGACGAGACGGCCGGCATAGACGATGCCGATGCGGTCGGAGACCGTCGCGTGCACCCCCATATCATGGGTGACGAACAGGAAGGACGAGCCCATCTCGCGCTGGATGTCGCGGATCATCGACAGCACGTCGCGCTGCACGATCACGTCGAGCGCGGTGGTCGGTTCGTCGGCGATGATGAACTCCGGCGTCAGGATGGTGGCAAGCGCAATGGTCATGCGCTGGCGCATGCCGCCTGACAGTTCGTGCGGATAGGCGTCGAGCAGATGCGGGTCGAGCTTCAGCCTTTGCAGGTGAGCGGCGACCTTTTCGAAAAAGACCTGTTTGCTCACCGTCATGTGGCGAAAGGCGAAATCGGTGAAGGAATGGCGGATCCGGCGCACCGGATTGAGCACATTCATCGAGCCCTGCATGATATAGGAGAGATGCTTCCAGCGCAGCGCCATGCGCTCATCCGGCTTCATCGCGTAGATATCCTGGGTGCCGCCGCCGAAATGGAATTTGACGGTGCCCGACACGACCCGGAGCGGCGGCCGGATGGCGCCGGCGATGGTCTTGATCAGCGTCGTCTTGCCGCTGCTCGATTCACCGGCAACGCCGTAGACCTCGCCGCGGCCGATGGTCAGGCTGATATCGTCGACGGCTCGCACCTCGCGATCGACGCCGTAGAGGAAGGCGCGGTAATAGGCTTTCAGATTCTGGATTTCGACCAAATTCTCCATACTAACTTCCCATCCGGTTGAGCCGGCTGCGCGGATCATTGTATTCGTTCATCGACATCGACAGCAGGAAGAGCGCCAGGAAGAGAATGACGATCACGGCGACGGGGGCGGCCACCCACCACCATATGCCCGAGATCAGCGCCGAGTGCGCATTGGCCCAGTAGATCATCATGCCCATGGTCGGCGTCTCGATGTCGGTGAACCCCAGCACCGACAGGGTGATCTCCATGCCGATCGACCAGATCATGTTGTTCATCGTCGTGGCAAAGACGATCGGCAGCACATAGGGCAGGTGCTCCTCGACGAGGATCTTGCGCATGCTCATGCCGGAATAGACGCTCTGGGTGGTGAAGGATCTTGTCTTCAGGCTGATCGCCACCGAACGGATGAGGCGTGCGTCATAGGACCAGCCGAGCGCGGCCATGATGACGATCAGCGCCGTCCAGGTCATGCTGTCCTTCAGCACAAAGTAAAACAGGATCAGCAGCGGAAATTGCGGGATGACCATGACGCTGTCGTTGATCGCCATCAGCACCCGGTCGACCGCGCCGCCGGCGTAACCGGCGACCAGGCCGACGACCAGCGAGATGATGCGTGAAATGAAGGCGACGCCGATGCCGAAAAACAGGGTGTTGCGCAGCGCGGTCGTCAGCTGCCAGAAAACGTCCTGGCCGCGCGAGGTCGTGCCCAGCCAATAGTCGCCGTCGGGCGGCATGTCGGGCGGCAGCAGATAGATGTCTGTCGCGCCGTAGGGCGAGAAATACGACAAGATGACGAAGCCGACGATGACGGCAAAGAGCAGCAGGCCGCAGAGGAATTCCATATTCTGGCGGGCGAGGTCGCGGATGATGGTAAACATGGCCTATTCCACCTTGATGCGCGGATCGATCAGCGGGCTCAGAATGTCGATGATGAAGACGGCGGCGGCGACGCCGACGATCGACAGGGCACTGAGGCCGAGCACCAGGCTGTAGTCGCCGGCATGCACCGCTTCGATCAGCAGGTTGCCGATGCCGGGATAGCCGAAGACGATTTCGGTGATGACCGTGCCGTTGAAGATCGCGCCGAGCGACATGGCAAGCCCGGTGAACTGCGGCACCATGGCATTGCGGGCGATATAGGAGCGCAGGATCTTTCGCTTCGGCACGCCGCCAAGCTCGGCGAAGACGACGTAATCGTCGGTGATGATGTTGGACACCAGCGCCTGCATGCCGATCAGCCAGCTGCCGGCGCCGACCAGGATCAGCGACAGGGCCGGCAGGATGGAGTGTTTGAGGATATCGAAGACCAGGGCAAAGGAGAGGTCGAGATTGGCGTTCATCTCGTAGCCGCCATTGATCGGCAGCACCGGCCAGAGATAGCCGAAGACGATCAGCAGCACGAAGGCGAGGATATAATAGGGAATGGGCAGCAGGGCGATGAAGACGAGGCTGACGGCCTTCAACACCATGTCCTTGCGGTAATAACCGGCGAGCGCGCCGATCGCGTTGCCGAGCACGAAGGTGATCAGCGTCGACACCGTCATCAGCCCGATCGTCCAGGGCAGCGACCGCAGGATGATGGTGGAGACGGGTGTGGGAAAAGCCGAGAGCGAGGGGCCGAGATCGCCGGTCGCCAGCCGCAGCCAGAAATGCAGGTACTGCTGCCAGATCGAGCCTTCCATTCCGTAGAGTTCGCGCAGCGACTGGCGCATCAGTTCGATCGCATTGGGGTCGGACTGACCCATCTGGGTGATGGCGCCTATGCTTTCTTCGACCGGGTCGATCGGGGTCAGGTGGGTGACGAAGAAGGTGATCGTGACACCGAGAAAGACGACAAGCAGAAACTGACCGAACCGCTTCAGCACAAAGATCAGATAGGACGTCATAGGGCAGTGGTTCCTCTCTGGTTCCCTTCATCAAGTGGAAAGGATCGACGGACATGCCACATGCCCGTCGATTAAGGGGCCGGCGCGCAACACTCGCGCCGGCGTTGGGAGGATTATTTCGGTTGTGCCGGCTTCAGCTTGACCATCATCAGCCTGGAGTTGGCCCAATTCGGCACCGGATCGGTATAGGGATCCGATATCGTCGGATAGCCGGTCCAATAGGTCGTATCCATCGAGGTGAAGACGTTATAGGACATCAGCGGGATCGTCGGCATTTCCTTGGCCACCAGCTTCAGATAATCCTTGCCGAGCTCGACGCCCTTGGGATCGTCGGCGCTGATGCCGCGAATGCTTTCGATGATCTTGTCGAGCTCCGGATTGCTCCAGCGCTGCCAGTTGCGCGGCGGCTGGTTGTCACCCTTCTTCGCCACGAACTGCGAGTGCCAGCTGTCGAGGAAGAAAGACAGGTCGGGATCGCCGCCCCAGGTCTCGACGCTCCAGGCGATCGCCACCTGGAAATCGCCGGGCTGCAGCGCCACCTGCCACAGTTTCGCGGCAGGTACGGCTTTGGCGTCGATGCCGAAGGCCGCCCATTGCTGCGCAATCAGGGTTCCGGCGCGGGTGAAGACCGAGCGCGTGTCGCCTTCCACCGTCATCCGGATCTTGAAGGGCTGTCCATCAGGGGTCAGCCATTTGCCGCCGGATTTCTTGAAGCCTGCCTTCTCAAGCAGTTCGCCGGCCGCCTTCGGATCCGGTTTCCACCAGCCATAGCCGAAGGCACCGCTGATCGCCGCCGGGTCGGTCGGGATCTGGTCCTTGAACTTCGGCTGCTTGCGCAGGATATCGGCGATCTGCTGGCCGATCGTCGGATCGTACGGCTTGATCTTCTGTTTGCCGGTATCGATCTCGAAATCCTTCAGCCAATCCTGCATCGGCGCCTGATAGTCTTTCATCGTGGCCGCCGTCGGCGGCACGCCGAGCGCCGAGAGCGTCGCCGCCCCGCGGTAGCTCGCCATGTCGACGGCCTTGATGTCGATCAACAGGGCAAGCGCCCAGCGCACATCGGCATTGTCGAATGGCGGATTCTGATTGTTGAAGATGACCGCGGGCAGCGTCGGATCCGGATGGGCAAAGGGGAAGCCCGGGAACCAGGTCTCGATGGTCTTGGATTTCTCCTTGAGGGTGAACATGCCCTCCGGCGTATTGTCGTGAATGATATCGAGATTGTGCTCGAGCTGGGCGATGGTGCGTTTATCCGGCGGGCCGGGATCGGTATAGGTCACATATTTCGGGGCCGGCTCGCCGAAACGGGCAAGCGAGGTCCGCTGCCAGTCGTCGCGCTTCTCCCAGGTATACCATTTGCCCTGCGGATCGTAGGACTTCAGCTTATAGGCGCCGAGCGAGACGGGATTGGCGAAATCATAACGAAGCGGATCTTCGACTTTCTCGAACACGTGCTTCGGCATGATCCAGGCGCCGTTCCAGCGCACGGTGAAGATGGCGTGGAAGCGCGAATTCGGCTTCTTCAGCTTGAACACCACGGTCTGGGGGTCGGTCGCCTCGACGCTTGCCACCTGCACCGAGAAGGCAGCACTCCAGATCATGCCGGGGTGATCCATCTGCGTCTTGACGGTATAGACCACGTCATCGGCCGTGAATTCGACGCCGTCGCTCCAGAAGAGCCCCTTGCGCAGTTTCACGGTCATCTCGGTGAAGTCGGCATTATATTGCGGCTTGTCGGCGGCCAGCGAATTATCCCAGGTGGCGCCGCCAAGCCCTTGTTCGGGGTCGATATACCAGAGCGTATCCATGGTCAGCTGCTGCAGGCCGGTGGAGACACCGCCGCCGCCATTGACCCAGATGTTGAACCAGCCGGGATTCTTGATCGTCCCTTCCGGATTTTCGACGATGAGCGTCTCCTTGCGCGGCAAGGAGGTGTAGTCATCGGCTTTGGCCGCCGCCGTCAGGCCGAGTGCGGCCAGCGCGACGCCAAATGCGAGCCTCTTCCACTGTTGCATGAACTCCTCCCTAGAAAGCGACGATACGGCGGCCGCTGGGGCACGCATGGGCATGTCGCGGTTGTCGGTTCGCAGACGCATCAGGGCTTTAGGCCCGAGGCTTCGGTGAACCATCCCTCCGGCTCGCCTGCCTCCTCGCAGTCGAGCCGAATTGCTTGAGCCGGACTATCCGGCGGCGGCTGTCACACCGACAGCCGGATGACGTTGTAGGACAGCGGTTTCAGCGCCGCCCGCACCCGTCCGTCCTCGATCTTGGCAGTCTCGACATTGACGGGAGCGACCGTCTTCGGCTGCCGAGCCGTATTGACGGCTTCGAGATCGCCATGGGTCATCTCCACCTGCTCGATCAGGCGGGCGCCGGCAAAGCCTTCCAGCCGGACATCGAGATCGAGCGCCGTATCGGGATGGCGGTTGACGGCAAAGAAGGTCAGCGACCTGCCGTCTTCGGAATGAACCGCCGAGACGTCGAGATAGGGAACGTCGTTCTCCTCGTCGCTGTCATAGGTCGGACCGTCGACGACCAACTGCAGCGCCGTTCCGCGGCCATATCGGGAGGCGTAGTAGAAGGGATAATAGATCGTCTGGCGCCAGGCCGCACCGCCGTCTTCGGTCATGATAGGGGCGATGACGTTGACGAGTTGGGCGATGCAGGCGATGCGCACCCGGTCGGAGCGGCGGATGAAGGTGTTCAGGATGCCGCCGACCTGCAGCACGTCCTCGAAATTATAGACGTCTTCCAAGAGATGCGGTGCATCCGGCCACTCGTCGCGCGCCAGGATCTCCTTGTCCTGCTGGTTGGAATGATACCAGACGTTCCATTCGTCGAAGGAAATGCCGATCGTCTTCTTCGAGCGTTTCTTCGCCTTGATATAGTCGATCACGCCGCCGATCGTGGTGATGTAGCGGTCGAGCTTGGTGGCGCGGGCGAGATAGTTGAGGGTGTTTTTCTCGCGGTTGGCAAAATACATATGCAGCGAGATATGGTCGGCGCTGTCATAGCACTGCTCGAGCACCTGGGCTTCCCAATCGGGATAGGTCTTCATATCGGAATTGGACGAGCCGCAGACCACGAGTTCGAGCGACTTGTCGAAGCCGCGCATGGCTTTGGCCGTCTCATCCGCCAGCCGGCCATATTCATAGGCCGATTTGTGGCCGACCTGCCAGGGGCCGTCCATCTCGTTGCCGAGGCACCACAATTTGACATCGTGCGGATTGGACCAGCCGTGCTTGCGGCGCAGATCCGACCAATAGGTGCCGCCGGGATGATTGCAATATTCGAGGAAATTGCGGGCGGCGTCGAGGCCGCGCGATCCCAGATTGACGGCGAGCATCGGCTTGGTATTGGCCTTCTTGCACCAGTCGACGAATTCGTTGACGCCGATCTGGTTGGCCTCGCGGGTGCGCCAGGCGAGATCGAGGCGCACCGGGCGCTCGGAACGCGGGCCGACGCCGTCTTCCCAATTATAGGCCGAGACGAAATTGCCGCCGGGATAACGGCAGTAGGGCGTATCGAGTTCGCGCACCAGATCGAGCACGTCGCGGCGAAAGCCGTCCTCGTCGGCTGTCGGATGTCCGGGCTCATAGATGCCGCCGTAGATCGCTCTGCCGAGATGCTCGAGAAACGAGCTGTAGAGCCTGGCGTCAATGGTCGCGATGCGGAAATCGCGGTGGGCAACGACATTCGTCTTCAACGGATCCTCCCGTTTATGTATCAGAATTTTTGTTTTCTTGCCCTTAACTTGATATCAGGAATGTCGTGCTGTCAACCAAGTCGCATCTTTAATCATACTAATGCGATTTTCAGAAAAATCGTTTTATTACAGTAGTTTGATATATTTCAGATGATGCTGATGTGAAAAAGAAGTGCAATATTGAAATCAGGATTTCCGATATCGTTTGCTCAGACATGCAGCCGCATGATGATGTCGCGGCCATGATTTCCGAAACCGCGGCCAAAAATATTGACGCCGCCGGTATGGCCGGCATTTTCGCCGATGCCGACCCTGAGCCGGATGGAGGAATGCTGGGCAAGGGCGAGATCGCTGAGCGTGACATTCGAGGCGGCGATGCCGTCGATGAAGGTGCCGCGCGTCGAGATCCGCCAGGTCTTCATCGTCCCGTATTGCGAGCCTTCGAGCTTCCACCAGGCCGGCGTGAAGGCGCCGCGCTTGTCGCCGTAATCGCCCGGCGACGTCCAGGTGCCGATCGCCATGCCGTTGACCCAGAGCGTGATGTCGGAGGGCCAGTCCGGATTGGTGCCGGGCACCTCGGACGACAGCTCCAGCGAAAATTCGATGGCGCGGATATCCTTGTTCAACACCTTGGCATTGTTGGGGAATTTATATTCGACATAGCCCCTGCCGAACCACACCAGCCCGGCCTGCATGCGCTGCGGATCGAGGAAATAGTCGGGCACATCGAGTGGGCCGATGACACTTTCGGTGGAGCAGAGACCGCAGGGCGCATGCACATCGCAGCTGGTGTAAAGCCCGACCGGCATCTCGACTTCGATAATATTGTTCGCCCTCTGGGCGGCACTTTCCTCGAAGCTGATCAGGATTTCGCTGTAGATCGCCGAGCAGATCTTCTGGTTTCCCTTGCGCGCCTTGGCCAGCTGCGAGTCGACCAGCCGGGCGTCTTCCAGGATCTGGATGCCGGTGGCGACGGTGGATTGGGGGAGGGAAAGGGCCCGCGCGATATCATTGATATTCATCGGCCCCTTGGCGCAGAGCAGCTTGAGAATCTCGATCCGCGCCGGTGCCGAAAGCGCCCGTATTGCCTCGCTATTCTCGCCGGCGGCGATCGTCAAAAACGAACGTTCCATCATTCCCCCATATGACCCGATGAAATGATGTATATCGGAAATAATGATACATCAAGGGAGGAGCGCTTGCCGTTTGATGATTGCCGTCGAAATTGACCGCGATCAGGGCGCTTGCGAGAGTGGAGAAGGCCTAGAGACGGTCAGCGGCTTGCGCGGGGCCGCCCGCACGGTCTCATTGGTCGCGGTTCCAGCCTTTGCTTTCAGCGGTCTTGGCGACGAGGGATGCATAATCCCGGCCGATCTCGTCGAGCTTTTTCACCAATTCGCCGTCCGCTCCGCCGAGCAGGCTTTGATAGTCCTCGCCTTGTTTCGACTTCTCCCAATCATTGCCGATGAAGCGTGCGGTTGCCTTGCCGGAGGAAGACACTTCCGGTTTCGGATCGGCAAACGATGCGGCGGTGCGTTTCAGGCCCTCCTGGAAGGCCGCGTCATCAAGGCCGCTGTACGGCTTTCCTTCGGAATTCGTTACATTGAGGAAGATCTGCTCATCTCCGAAGGCGGTGTAACCGCCGCCCAGGCCTTTTTTCGTTGCGTCCGCCGCCTCGAAGAATTTCTGCGCGACGGTGGCGTTGAGGCTGTCTTGGGGAAAGCGGACGACGACAAAGCCGGTTTTGCCTGTCGTATCGTCAAGGCGGGAGGCAAGGACGCTATATTGACGGAAGACGTAGCCGAGCGAACCGGCAAGCCGATCAGCCGTGGCGTCATCGAGATCTCCCTCGGTCTGAAGCGACGCATTGGTTTTGAGCAGATACCCGCCGGGTGTTACCTCTGTCTCCAAGGCCTCGGGGTCGAGGCCATTGGCTGTGATGATCTTCGGCACGATCTCTTTGAGCACTTCGGCGGAAAATGTCGCTCGATCGTCATAGCTGGCCTCAGCAAGCCGCGGCAGATGGAAGCCTGCGGAAGGGGTTGCCTCGTAGGACAGAAGCACCTTTTCGGCTGCCAGCGCCGTATGCTGGAATGCAAATGGAATGGTAACAGCGAGAACGGCTGCCCTCACCATGGTTCGCAATGCCGGGGTTGCCTGGGCGAAAAATCTGTTTTGCATGCAATATGGTCCTGGTTGAACGTGACAGCGTCTTTGTTGTCGATCCCGCCGACCTGACGGCTGAGAGATGGAGCTTGTGGCTGTTTGCCTGTGGGCGCATGCCTGATTGGGTGGCCGCCTGCAGCGTCAATGTGCGGAGGGATTGAGGGGCGGCGGCCTCGGCCTGCCCTTCAATAGCGATGCCGGTAGTGGCGTGACGAAATTTCGCTGCAGAGGTCGGCGCATCGCGATTGGAGTTCCCGATCCGTGCCGTCCTCGAAATGGTCGTCCAGCAGCAGGGCGCGATACTCTCGGGCAAGCAACCGCGTTTCGAGATCGTCGCGCAGCGCCGAGAGCCGGAAGAATTGGCGTAGTCTGCCCATGATGTCTCTCCGATCAGGCCGCGCGACGAACGCCGGGCTGTGGCGCCGACATCAGTGTGTGGATTGCCCTGAGCACGTCCGACGGCGAGGCAAAGTGCTGGCCGTCGAGGTCATGCACATGAAACTTCACGGCGATGAATTTCAGCGAGTCCTTGTCGGGAACGACGATACCGACGGGAACGCCGGCGTATTCGATCACCTGTTTGACCATTGCAACCATCCGATAAATCGGCCCTTTGGCGAAGCGCATTCGGGCAGGGGCACAGATATAGTCTATCGATTTAATAGATTATATCTGTGGGCGATGGGGATGACCATTCCGATCGATACCAAATGAATCCCGTAATCGGAGAAAATAATTCTAATATACACGTAGGACGGCGCATCGCTGCGTCGATGCCTTCTTCCCAAGGGATCCGCAAGGTTGCGCTCGGCGTCTTCGTCATCGCGCAGCCGGAATTCGTTGCGAAACCTCTGGCTAAGAGCCCGACCTTCCCGTCTTGCCTTCGCGCTTTTCGAGATGATGGAGAAGCCGCCGCAGAGTGTTCGACAGGGCGGTGATCTCCTCGTCGCCCAGTTCTGCGACAAGTGCATCCTCATGGCGGAGAAGGGCGTCGACGGTCGTCTCGACCAATTCCTTGCCTTGCGGTGTGAGTTCAATCCAGACGGCCCGTTGATCGCCGGCCGTCGAACTTGGCCGGTTGTTATGATCGTCGGTGGTCATGGCGCGAGCGCTGGTACTGCGAACCAACCCGGCAGCCTCTGCTCGCTCGACCCGCTGTGTGATCGCTCCCTTGCTCACGCTGCAACGGGCTGCCAACTCGCTTACCCGAAGCCGATAGGGAGGGCCGGATCGCCGGAGATTTGCCAAAAGATCGCGGATCGCCGGTTCCATGCCCAGTTGGTTCATCGTCCGGCGTCGATCGTCAGAAAGCAGTTTTGCGATGCGCCAGATGCGAGTGATGACACCGATTGACCGGACCGGCAGGTCCGGCCGCGCGACCGCCCATTCTCGTTGAATCAGATCGGTTTCGTCGGGGGCGGCTGCTCTTTGCAGTGCCTCGTTGTGGCTATCATTGTTTGACATATATATTGTTTAGATCTAAACATAACCTGTGTCAAAGATCTTTCCATCCAGGAGCAAGGCCCAAAAATGTCGAGAACCGTTGTCATCACCGGCGGGGCTTCGGGCATCGGACGCGCTTGCGCCATCCATTTTGCTGCCGAAGGCGATCGTGTTTTCATAACCGGGAGACGCGCCGCCTTGCTGGAGGAGGTGGGAATTGCAGTCGGAGCGACAGCCGTCGCCTTCGACGCCTCGGACCCTCTGGCAGTCGCCGAAGCCCTCGACAGATTTCCGGCCAAAGTCGATGTGCTCGTCAATTGCGCGGGCGGCAATACCGATCTGGCGCGCCCGGAGTCACGAGACCCGATGGCGACACCGAGGCCGGCGGATAGGTTAGGCCAAATTGCCGCACGCTGGCGTGCAAACTTCGACGCCAACGTCTTGTCGGCCGTCCTTGTGACGGAGGCGATCGAAGATCGTCTTGCCGAGAACGCGCGCATCGTCACGATCGGATCGATTGCCGGTCGTACCGGCGGAGGAGGGTCTTACGGGGCGGCCAAAGCGGCGATCGAAGCATGGACCAGCGATCTGGCACGTTCACTCGGGCATCGGCACATCACCGCCAATGTTGTCGCGCCAGGGCTTATCGAGAGCACGGAGTTCTTTCACGGCAAACTGACCGACGCGCGCCGCGCGCACCTCGTTGAGGCGACCTTCACCAAACGGGCCGGACGGCCAGACGATGTCGTGGCTACTGTGGCCTTTCTCGCCTCATCGGGAGCCGGACACATCACCGGCCAGGTCATACCGGTCAATGGCGGCGCGCACCTGGCGCGGTAGTGCTGCCGGTTTCGCAAAATTCCTGACTTCTGCTATGCGAAGGGTTCGTTCGGCGAGGTGGAGATACACGGGTTCTCCAATGCGTGAGCTTCAAGAGTTGGCGGCATATCACGAGGCGGGTCATGCCGTGACGGCATGGACCCAGCGGCTTACGATTTACTCCGCTTCGATCGCGGCGGACCCGGAAAACGCCGGATATGTGATCCATCAGGACAGCCTGAGACCGGGCGACCTGAGTTTCAGTCCTCAATCAGCACGGACGCGTCTTGCCGCCGAGCGGAATATCCGGGTGGCGTTGGCCGGGGAGATTGCGCAAAGGCTTTTTGATCCTTCCAGCGTGGACCACAGGCACAGCGCAAATGATCGTCTCGCTGTGAATACTCTGTTGGTCACCCTCCATGGCGCCATGCACCGGAGCCTGATCGATGCTCATCTCCAATTGCTGGAGATTGAGACGAAGCTCATCGTCAGCAAATACTGGTCGGTAATAGAGGCAGTTGCGTCCGAGCTGCTGCGGCAAGAGCGGCTGACGGGCGCACGGCTGCGGCGCGTGATCACCGAAGTCACCTCCCGATGGCGGCTTTCGAGAAGTGATTAGCGGCTAGCGTGAGATTCGACACCATGGCCGAATCTCACGAAAGGCCTCGCCGGCTTTTCGCCGGAGGCGGCAGCTCAGATCTTGACGATAAGCATCACGCCTTGCCCTTGCGGACAACGTCCGCAATCGTCACCTGCTTGGGAATGAGTTTGAGTTTGAAAAAGGTGTCGGCGATGCTCTGCTGTTGCGCGACGACAGTGTCATCCAGGCTTTTGACCCCGTAGGACTGGCGCTCGAGCGCCTTGACGAGCACAGGTTTGGGGATGCCGACCGATGGTGATAGCTCCGCAGCCGCAGCCGCGGTGTCGGACTTGGTCCATTCATCGATCTCGGAAATAGCCCCGATCAAGACATCGATCGCCTCGGCGTGGCCGTCGACCAAGGTCTTGGTGCCGAGATAGAACTGGTGATTGGGAACGATGCCCTCGCCGTTTCTGAGCTCGCGCGCTTCGATCGCCACTTCCGCCGCTGCCTGGAAGGGATCCCAAATGACCCACGCATCGACCGCGCCCTTTTCGAAGGCTGCGCGGCCGTCGGCCGGGGCGAGGAAGGTTGGCTCCACATCCTCATAGGTCAAGCCGGCTTCTTCCAGCGCCTTGACGAGCAGGTAATGCACGTTCGAGCCCTTGTTGAAGGCGACCTTCTTGCCCTTCAGCTCCGCGACTGATTTGATGGGGCTGTCCTTCGGAACAAGGATGGCTTCGCCGCGCGGGGCGGGCGGCTCGTGGGCGATGTAGACGAGCGGCGCGTTCGCGGCCTGGGCGAAGATCGGCGGCGTTTCGCCGGTCGATCCGAAATCGACGGCACCGGCGTTCAGGGCCTCGAGCAACTGGGGACCGCCCGGAAATTCGGTCCATTCAACCGTATAGCCGATGGATTCCAGTTTCTTCTCCAGCGTCCCCTTGCCTTTGAGAAGCACCAGCGTTCCATATTTCTGGTAGCCGATACGCACGACCTTATCAGCCGCGCCGGCCAGTCGAACATGCGTCAAAGGTGTCGCGATGGCGCCTGCCACCACCGCTGTGAAAGCGCGTCTTGTGATCTTCATCATAGCCTCCGGAATGAGATGAGGCTAAATTAAAGCGTCTCTATATTTTTCATAGAATATACGTGCTCCGGCATCCGCTTCTGCGGGATTCGCTTTTTTGTTCTGTTCCGGCAGCGAGCAAAAAGAACCGCACCTGGCAAGAAATCACGCCAGGGCGATGTTTCACGGTGCGACGCGCACGATCAGCTTTCCGAAATTCTTGCCTTCCAGAAGGCCAAGGAAAGCCTCCGGAGCTGTTTCAAGTCCGTCAACGATATCCTCCTTATACTTGAGCCGCCCTTCGGAGATCCACGCTCCGGCCTGGTGATAGAAGTCAGGACGCTGATCGGCAAACTCGCGCTGGATGAAGCCGCGGATGGTGAGACTTTTCCGCAGGATGGCACGCATCACCGCAGGAAGCTGATCCCCTCCGCTCGAGACAGAGGATCCCTCGTTGTAATGCGCGATGAGCCCGCAGACCGGTATGCGCGCGAAGTCGTTCAGCAATGGAAACACCGCGCTCCAGACATGGCCGCCGACATTCTCGAAATAGACATCGATGCCGTTCGGACAAGCGGCGGCGAGTTGTGCCGGAAAATCGCTCGAATGGTGGTCTATGGCGGCATCGAAGCCGAGCTCCTGGTGTACATAGTCACATTTCTCGGATCCGCCTGCGATTCCGACGACACGCGCACCGTTAATCTTTGCCATCTGCCCGACTGCCGAGCCAACCGCGCCGCTCGCTGCCGCAACCACAAGCGTTTCGCCGGCTTTGGGTTTGCCGATGTTGCGAAGCCCGGCATAGGCCGTGAAGCCGGGCATTCCAAGAATGCCGAGTGCCGTCGTGACCGGTGCGGTTTCCGGATCGAGTTTCCGCAAGTCCGTCCCATTTGAAATCGCATAGCTCTGCCAGCCGGAATGCGACAGGACGATATCCCCCGCCTTGAACGCCGTGTTGCGGCTGCGTGCGATGCGCGCAACCGTGCCCCCTTCCATCACGCCGCCGATGTCGACCGGCTTGGCATAGGACTTGGTGTCGTCCATGCGGCCCCGCATGTAGGGATCAAGGGAAAGATAAAGCGTCTGGAGAAGAACCTCGCCCTCGGTGAGCTCCCGGACCGCCTCCCGCTCGAGCCGGAAATTCGCCGCCACCGGCTTCCCGGACGGGCGCGATGCAAGAACGATGCGGGTGGCAACGGGTTGACCGGTCATGGATGCGTTCCTCTTCTGATTCTGATGTACTAGGAATTTGGCCATCAGGGCCGTAGTGGCGCAGATGGCGCGCAGCCCCGGTTTGTCGACCGTGCGTTTGCCGCGGCGCCCTCGGAAATCGCTCATCGAGCTCGATTTTGCGAGCGGCGCCGCCGGCACGGAACCGATGGTTTCCGCAAACGAGACGAAGTCAAGAGCACGTGCCGGCGCATGACGCCATGGGCTATCAGTCGGCGCTTGCTGTGTGGTGACCGGGTTGCCGGTGATCCAACTGCCCGCGCACCTCGTTGCCGCGCTTCAGGAGATTGAGGATCGGGCAGAGTTTTTCCACGGTCGCCTGCAGTCTGGCGATATCGGCGGTACTTGCGGGAGAGACCAGCGTGACGATGTAGCTGATGTCCTGGGGATAGACGGGAATATCTTCATGTCCTTCCGCGCCGGCGCGCGGATCGATCGTGGCGGAGACTTCCGCGTGCAGCGATTCCAGCGGTACGCCCTGGTCGGATGCATGGATCAAAAAGGTGTGGGTCAGGCAGCTCGAAAGCGCGCCGAGAAGCAGTTCCGGGGACGACGGACCCAGATTGTAACCGGCGAAATCGGGCGGGCTGTCGGAAATGACCTGAAAATCCCGAATTCGGATGCGCCGCACGCCGCTGCGGCCCTCGGCGCTCGCACTGGCTTTCAAGGTGACCGCGCTGAGTTCGCCCGTTTTGACGCGCGCCCGCCGATCGAGGAGCGCTTCGCGCTTTTGCCGGAGGTATTCATTCAAAGTTGTCATTGCTGCTGGTATTCCTTGTTGTCGAACCGGTGCCGGGATAGCCGAAGCGGATGGCCGTTCGGCTATCCCGCGCTCAGGCGGCCTTTGCTTTCGGCTTGGCGGCCTTGACGTGGGTGACGCTGCGGCGGCCGTCGACACTGACGGGGACGTCGCCGTCAACGGTGGCGCGGCGCACGACGCGGTGCTGGTCGCCGTAGTCGTTGACGGCGTAGTGCTGGGTCGCGCGGTTATCCCAGATCACGACATCCCCGGCTCTCCAGCGCCAGCGCACGGTATTTTCCGGGGCGGTGACGTAGGACTGGAACACTTCATAGAGTTTGGCGGAGTCGCTCTTCGACAAGCCGACCAGGCGCTGAACGAAATTGCCGAGCAGCAGCGATCTCTCGCCGGTTTCGGGATGGACACGCACGACCGGATGTTCGGTCTCGTAGATGGTCGAGGTGAAAACCTCCTCGAAATGCTTCTTCTCTTCAGCGGTGGCGCGAGGGCGCACGGCTGCGTAGTCATAGGCATTGCTGTGAATGGCCCATAAATTGTCCGCCAGCAATTTGAGCGACGCCGGCAGGCTTTCATATGCGGCATGGGTGTTGGACCAGATCGTATCGCCGCCGGCTGCCGGGATGACGACGCCGCGCAGGACCGAGAATTTCGGATAGGCATCCACGAAGGTGACATCGGTGTGCCACTGGTCCGCCCTGCCGCCGCCGCGGCTGGAATCGAGATTGAGGATGGAAGCCGTGCCGGCCACTGGACCCTGGGTTGGATGGGGCACGAGGTCGCCCAGGCGGCGTGCGAAGGCTTCCTGCTCGGAATCGTCAAGATGTCCCTGATCGCGGAAGAAGATGACCTTGTGTTTCAGGAGAAGCTGGTTGATGGCTGCCACCGTTGCGTCCGAAAGCTCTCCGCCGAGGCGGATCCCCCTGATTTCGGCTCCGACACGGCCGGTCAGCGGCACGACATCGGACTCGGGAATGATCTGATTGACGAGAACTGGGTTGCCCATGGAAATCTCCTGGTTGATTTTGGAAGAAGGCGGCAAGTCGCATGCACCGGTGAGCAGCCACCGGGGGTTCGAAAATCTCATCGCGAGTGTTCACAGGGCTATGGAACAGAATAATCTATAAAATCTATAGACAAAAATTTCTAATTTTGCCGGCTTCCCCGAAACAGCTGCCTTCGATATTTCCCTGTTGTCGGTGAATTCTCGCCTGCCGAAGCAAGCGAAGAAAAGATCATGTTTGCGGCCGTTCATTGCGGCCGCCGGGAGGAACTTTCGATGGCAACAGTCAAGCTCCTGTCGGACCAAGAGGCTGCGGCCATTCCGGCCGTTCAAGCCGTGTTCGACGACATCAGGGCGACGCGCAAGACCGACTTCATCAACAACTTCTGGCGCGCGCTTGCGAACGATCCTGCAAACCTCAAGCGGGTATGGGAACATTGAAATCGGTCATGACCGTGGAAGGCGCGATCGATCCATTGACGCGCGAGATGATCTATATCGCGGTGTCGACGGCGAATGCGTGCCAGTATTGTGTTCAATCCCATACTGCAGCCGCCCGTGCGCGCGGCATGACGGATGCTCAGCATGGCGAACTTCTGACGATCATCGGGCTCGCTGCGCAGACAAATCATCTGGCGCTTGCCATGCAGGTTGCCTCGGATCCGGAATTTGAGGTCCGGTAAGACCCGGCTCGGGATGGGGTCGCGACGCGAGCTCGACTGATAATGGAAGCGACCGGCTCTTCGATGTCATTGCCTATCGGCGCGAAGCCGTCGCTCCAGCCAGAGGCTGTATCGCGAGGCGCCATAACTGATGGCGAAATAGATGCAGGCAACGAAAATGAAGGTCTCGGTATAAAAGCCGAGCCAGTTTGGGTCCGTGGCGGCGGTCTTTGCCGCATTGAGAAGATCGAGGATGCCGATCACGGCAAGCAGAGCGGTGTTCAGCAGGATGCCGATGGACAGATTGACGATCGCCGGAATGACGGCGCGCAGCGCTTGCGGCAGGACGACCAGTTGCGCTGTGCGCCAATAGCCGAGACCGAGGGAATAGGCGGCTTCCGTCTGTCCCTCAGGGATCGACTGCAGCCCGGCGCGAATGACCTCAGCCAGATAGGCCGAGACGAACAGGCTTATGCCGATTTGCGCCCGCAGCAATTTGTCGACCAGCGCATCCGTCGGCAGGGCCATCGGCACGATCAGCATGGCAACATAGAGGACGACGATCAGCGGAACGCCGCGCAGGCATTCGATGAAGACCACCGCGAGCGTGCGCAGGATTCCCATGGAAGAGCGACGCGCAAACGCCAGAAGCAAGGCGACAGGGAAGGCGGTGGCAAGCCCGATCACCGAGACGAGGATCGTGATCGGCAGCCCGCCCCATTGGCTTGAGGGCACTGCCGGCGGCAGCAATGTTCCGGCCATCAGCAGCCACGCCAGCGGCACGACGACAAGCCAGAGCATGAGCAGCTTCAGGCTCCAGAAACTTGGCCTGGTGGAAATGAACAGCAGGATGCCTATCCCGAGAATGACCAGGGCAGGGCGCCATTGCAGGGCAGGCGGGTAGAAGCCGAAGATGATGAAGCGAAACTTTGCCGCGACAAAGGCCCAGCAGGCGCCGTCGCCCGCCGAACAATCCTGCGCCGATCCCGCCCAAACCGCGTTGCCGACAGCCCAATGCAGGAACGGCACCAGGAACCATGCGACGACGGCAATGCAAAGCAAGGTAATGACAGTATTGCGCCTGTTGTCAAAGAGACCGGCGGTCAGTGGCCGCCGGCGCTTGGGAAGAACAACCTGCAGTTCACTCATCGCCGGCGCGCGTCCCTCAGCATGATGCGGCGGTTATAGATGTTCATCAGCGCGGAAACTCCGAGGTTGAGCGTCAGATAGGCGACAGCGATGATGGTGATCGCTTCCAGGGTCTGGCCTGTCGTATTGGCGGTCGTATTGGCGACGCTGACCAGATCCGGAAAACCGATGGCGACAGCCAGGCTCGAATTCTTCGTCAGATCGAGATAACTCGACGTCATCAGCGGCGTTATCACCCGCAGGGCCTGCGGCAGCACGATAAGCCGCATGATATGCCCGGGCCTGAGGCCGAGCGCGCGCGCGGCTTCCCATTGGCCGTTGCCGACGGATTGAATGCCGCTTCGCACGATTTCGGCGATCGTTGCGGCCGAATTGAAAATCAGGCCGGCAAGGAGTGTGGCAATTTCCGGTGTGAGGGATACGCCGCCGCTGATGTTGAAGCCGCCCCTTACCGGCAGCTCGATGGAGACGGAAACGCCCGCCGCCCAAGGCACGGCAACGAAGACTGCGACGGCGACTGCGGTCATCCGGCTGGCATAGAGGCGCTGGCCGAAGAACCATCGGCGCGAAATCGAGATGGCAATTCCCGCGGCAATGAGCGCTGGGGGTAGCCAGATGAGCGGCGAAGGGCCGTCGAAAAGCAGGCGCGGCAGAAACACCCCGCGATTGGACAGGAAGAGGCTTTCGGAAAGCGTGATCGCGCGGCGTGGCGCCGGCAGGCTGTGAAAGATCGCACTCCAGAGAAAGAGCTGCAGAAGAAGCGGCGTGTTCCGAAAGACCTCGACGTAGCTGCGCACGAAGGACGACAGGACCAGGTTTCCGGACAGCCGGGCGATGCCGAGCAAGATCCCGAGAATTGTTGCCAGCACGCAGCCGAAGAAGGCGACGTTGATCGTATTGACCAGTCCGGCCAGCAATGCGCGGCCGTAGGTATCGGAAGAGGAATAGGCAATCAGGCTCTCGCCGATTTCGAAATTCGCCCGCTGATGCAGGAAGGCGAAGCCGGGGTTGAGGCCAAGCCTCTGCATGGTTTCCACGACATTGCTGCCGAGGCGCCATAAAACGACGGCCAGCAGCAAAAGAAACACGGTCTGAAAGAATGGCGCAGGCCCCAGCCACCTGCGGACGGAAGCCGGAAAACCGGGCTTGGAAAAGCCCGGTTCGGATCGATCGTTCAATGTTTGCTGCGGCACGGATGATCTCAGCGGAACGGCGGCGAGTAGATAAGGCCGCCCTTTGTCCAGAGCTGATTATAGCCGCGCGCGAAATTGAGAGGCGTGTCCTTGCCGACGTTGCGCTCGAAGATCTCACCGTAATTGCCCACCGCCTTGACGATGTTGTAGGCGAATTTCGGATCGAGGCCGATGGCTTCGCCGAGCGACGTATCGACGCCGAGAAAACGCTTGATCGCCGGGTCATCGCTCGTCAGGAACGTATCGACATTGTCCTTGGTGATGCCGAATTCTTCAGCCTGGATGGTGGCGTAAACCGTCCAATTGACGATTTCGAGCCACTGATCGTCGCCGGCGCGGACAGCCGGAGCCAGCGGCTCCTTGGAAAGCCGCTCGGGCAGCAGGATATAATCGTCGGGTTTCTTGAGCTGCGTGCGCTTGGCTGCAAGATCGGTCGAGTCCTGGGTCAAAGCATCGACACGTCCGGTATCGAGCGCCTTGGTAAATTCGCTCGTCTCCTCGATCGTAACTGGCGTGAATTTCTTGCCGGTCTTGCGGAAGAAGTCGGCGATGTTGAGCTCGCCCGTCGTGCCGCTTTGGACGCCGATCGTTGCGCCGTCGAGATCTTCGCCCTTGGTGATGCCGAGATCCTTGCGGACAAGCAGGCCCTGGCCGTCATAGAAGACCACCGGACCGAAATGGAAGCCGAGCTTGAAGGCGCGGGTGACGGTTTCGGTGACGCCGGAAAGCAGGATATCGAATTCACCCGCCTGCAGCGCCGGCAGACGCTGCTGCGGCGAGGAGTTGGTGAATTCGACCTTGTCAGGATCGTTGAAGACCGTCACTGCGAGCGCCCGGCCGAAATCGATGAAGAAGCCCTGCCAGCGGCCGTTGCTGTCAGGCGTGAAGAAGCCCGGCGTCGTGCCGACGCCGACCTTGATGAGACCGCGCTCCTTGATCTTGTCGAGCGTCTGGCCGGCCTCGGCGGCAACCGGCAACAAGATGGCAGCGGCAATCGCTACCGCTCCGGCAGCCGCCCTCAGCTGCCGATGAAAAGTGGAAATCGCTTTCATGAAATGCTCCTAGAAGTTCGTCCCCAACCGCAGGCGGATCGTGCTTGGGAGGATCGAAATCCGCCTGCAGAGACGGAATGTAAGTATATTTAGTCTATAGAGTAGATAGATTATTATAAAGCGATGCCTGTTTTTAAAACGCTTTGCTCAAAATGGCGGCGGCGGCATGGCTCAGGGCGCGGTCGGGAACGCTCGTCGTGTTTCGGCCGTGCGCTGGGGAGTGGCCGGCAATATCGTGATGGCCTGGATCGTCACGATGCCGGCGGCTGCAGCAATATCCGCGGCGTTCTACGGTCTCGCCTCAGCCTTGATGGACATGGTGACTATGCGCCAAGAGCGGACGTTGCGCTGCTTCAACCAGTGTGAATAATGACGCCTGACGCATTTTCGAAGGTTGAGGGTGGTTATCGATTTGTTGGAGCAAACGCGGCTAGGCATCCCTATTTTGCAACATGAATGGCCACTGCCGATAAAGGCGTCGCACTCGGGGCGCTTCGTGGACTTGGTGCCGCTTTCCGGCGATCACGCTGACGATCTTTGGCCTTCGGTCGCCGAGGCCCCTGATAGTTTTACTTACTTGAGGTATGGTCCATTCGACGATCTCAACCGGCTTCGGATTTTACTGGACGATCTTTCAACGCGAAGGGATCAGCCATTCTGGGCGGTGATACCGAAACAAGGCTCAACGCAGGGCTGGCTGTCGGCAAGCAATTTCGATGAGCGTGGTCAGCAGATCAACAAGCTAAAAATGCCCGGATGATCCCTTTGTTTGCCCGCTTCGGCCTGAAAGAAAACGGGCCGCCACAGTTACTTGTGCGGCGGCCAGTCAGGATTTCGACGATCAGGCAACGTTGCTGTTAGCGCTGAGACCAGAGGCTGCATCGAGGCCACGCTCGATGTCCTCCAATATGTCATCGATATGTTCGATGCCGATCGAAAGCCGGACATAACCCGGTGACACGCCGCTTGCCAGTTGCTCCTCGCCGGAAAGCTGGGAATGCGTCGTTGTCGCCGGATGAATCGCCAGGCTGCGTGCATCGCCGATGTTGGCAACATGATAAAGCAGTTCGAGACTGTCGATGAAACGACGACCGGCCTCGAGGCCACCCTTCAATTCGAAGCCCACCAGGCCGCCATACCCACCCTTGAGGTACTTGTCGGCCCGCTCGCGCCACAGGCCGGTCTGCGTGGACGGATGGATGACCTTCGACACCTCCGGCCTTTTGGCAAGATAATCCGCGACCAGTTGAGCGTTCCTTGCATGGCGCTCGATGCGCAACGGCAAGGTTTCGATGCCCTGGATGATCTGAAAGGCATTGAACGGCGCAAGTGGAGCGCCGAGATCGCGCAGGAGAGTGACCCGTGCCTTGATGATATAGGCAATCGGCCCCAGGGGCTTGACTGCCTCCGTCCAGATTGCGCCATGATAGCTCTTGTCGGGCGTGTTCAGGGCCGGCTGCCGATCGGGATGCGCCGCCCAATCGAAGTTGCCGCCATCAACGATCAGTCCGCCGATCGACGTACCGTGGCCGCCCAGGTATTTCGTTGACGAATACACCACCACCGCCGCGCCGTGATCGAACGGACGTGCAAGCAGAGGTGCTGCCGTGTTGTCGACGATCAACGGAATCCCAAGTTCGCGCCCGATGGCGGACACTTCCGCGATGGGAAACACGGTCAGCTTCGGATTCGGAAGCGTCTCGGCGTAATACGCCCTCGTGCGATCGTCCGTTGCGCGGCGGAAATTCTCCGGATCCGTCGGATCAACGAACCGTACCTCGATCCCCTGATCCTTCAACGTGTTGGCGAACAGGTTCCAGGTGCCGCCGTAAAGATCGGTCGAGCTGACAACATTGTCTCCGGCCTTGGCGAGGTTCTGGATGGCGAAAGCTGAAGCAGCCTGCCCCGATGCCAGAGCCAGCGCTGCCACGCCGCCCTCGATGGCGGCCACCCGCTGTTCGAGCACATCGACTGTCGGATTGCCGATGCGGCTGTAGATGTTGCCCAATTCCTTGAGGGCGAAAAGGTTGGCAGCGTGTTCGGTATCGCGGAACTGGAACGACGTCGTCTGGTAAATCGGAACGGCCACGGCGCCGGTGGCGGGATCGGCACGCCATCCCGCATGAAGTGCCAAGGTTTCTGGACGGGTTGATTTGAGGGTCATAAGATCTCCAAGGAAGGGCGACTGCTTTCCGAAGATTGTCTATGTCTATAGTTTTTGTAGAGTAACGAATTTCCAATTTTGGGGATTCTATTGGAAATTGCATTTCCCAAGCCGGAGCCGCTCAGGCATCGACTTCGAAGCTGTATGGCTTTCTCGTAATCGACGTGCTCAGGGAGGCACTTTCTATGCGACAAAAAGAAGGGCTCCCACCATGACGGCGGAGCCCTTAAGGGATGAAGGTCAAAAACCTCCAGAGGGGAACAGCCAACGCAACGCAGCCGGGAGGAATGCTGCGTCGAACGCGTCAACTGCGAAAATCATGCGGTTTCCAAGTCTTATGCGCGACACATCGACATCCGATTTTGTCGGGCCTTTTGATATATCCATCCAAGATTCCGCGGAGGCATAGGAAAATCCAGCGATCTCTGTGTGGACGCTCGGCGCGGATCATTGAAGTCGCCGACGAAATGCTTCGTCGGCGACCATTCACATCTAGACTTTAGTAATCGAAACCGCCGCCGGGTGCTGCCGGCACGGCAGCCTTCTCCTTCGGCAATTCCGCGATCAGGGCTTCGGTGGTCACCAGAAGGCCAGCGACGGAGGCGGCATCCTGAAGGGCGGTTCGGACCACCTTGGCAGGATCGACGATCCCTTCTTCCAAAAGGTCGACATATTTTTCCGACTGGGCGTTGAAACCGAAGGTCGGAGAGCTGTTTTCGAGGACCTTGCCGACGACGATCGAACCCTCGGCGCCGGCATTTTCGGCAATCTGGCGAATCGGCGCTTCGAGCGCCTTCAGAAGAATATGAATGCCGGCCTGAATGTCGGAGTTTTCGTTCTTCAAGGTTTCGACTGCCGCCTTTGCCCGAAGCAGCGCCACGCCGCCGCCCGGCACGATGCCCTCTTCGATCGCGGCGCGGGTCGCGTTCAGCGCGTCATCGACACGGTCCTTCTTTTCCTTGACCTCGACCTCGGTGGAGCCGCCGACGCGGATGACGGCAACGCCGCCCGCGAGCTTTGCCAGCCGTTCCTGCAGCTTCTCGCGGTCGTAATCGGAGGTGGTCTCCTCGATCTGCGTCTTGATCTGCTGGACCCGCGACTCGATCTCGACCTTGGCGCCGGCGCCATCGACGATGGTCGTATTTTCCTTGTCGATGCGGATCCTCTTCACGCGGCCGAGCTGATCGAGCGTGACATTCTCAAGCTTGATGCCGACATCTTCGGAGATCACCTGACCGCCGGTGACGATGGCAATGTCTTCCAGCAGCGCCTTGCGACGATCGCCGAAACCGGGGGCCTTGACGGCGGCGATCTTCAAGCCGCCGCGCAGCTTGTTGACGACGAGCGTCGCCAGAGCCTCGCCTTCGACGTCCTCGGCGATGATCAGCAGCGGCTTGCCGGTTTGAACGACCGCCTCGAGCAGCGGCAGGAGCGGCTGCAGGGAGGCGAGCTTCTTTTCATGGATCAGGATATAGGCATCCTCATACTCGACGATCAGCTTTTCCGCATTCGTGACGAAATAGGGGCTGAGGTAGCCGCGATCGAACTGCAGGCCCTCGACCACGTCCAGTTCGGTTTCGAAGCTCTTTGCTTCCTCGACGGTGATGACGCCTTCATTGCCGACCCGGCGGACGGCTTCGGCGATGATCCTGCCGATTTCGCTTTCGCCATTCGCCGAGATCGTGCCGACCTGGGCGACCTCGTCTGAGGAGGCGACCTTGCGGGAGCGTTCCTTGATGCTGCGAATGGCTTCGGCAGTCCCAAGATCGATGCCGCGCTTCAGATCCTGCGGGTTGAAACCGGCAGCGACCGCCTTGGCTCCCTCGCGGACGATGGCCTGGGCCAGCACCGTCGCAGTGGTGGTGCCGTCGCCGGCGAGATCGTTCGTCTTGGAAGCGACCTCGCGCAGCAGCTGGGCGCCGAGGTTCTCGAACTTGTCCTCGAGCTCGATTTCCTTTGCGACGGAAACACCGTCCTTGGTGATCCGCGGGGCGCCGAACGATTTCTCGATGATGACATTCCGTCCCTTGGGACCGAGCGTCACCTTGACGGCATCGGCCAGAATATCGACGCCGCGCAAAAGGCGCTGGCGTGCATCCGCGGAAAACTTAACTTCTTTCGCAGCCATGAAAACTTCCTTTCTAGAGCAATTCCAGGAAAAGTGCGGCGGGTTTCCGTCCGGAATTGTGTAAAAAACAAAAACTTAGAGCGGTTCTCCGCGCTAAAAGCGATTACGCGAGAACGCCGAGGATGTCGGCTTCCTTGAGGATCAGCAGGTCTTCGCCGTCGATCTTGATCTCGGTGCCGGACCACTTGCCGAAAAGCACACGGTCTCCGGCTTTGACATCGAGCGGCGTCAGCTTTCCGCTGTCGTCGCGCAGTCCCGGGCCGACGGCGACGACGGCACCTTCCTGCGGCTTCTCCTTCGCCGTATCGGGGATGATGATCCCGCCTCTGGTCTTTTCGTCGCTGTCGACGCGACGGATGACGATGCGGTCATGCAATGGGCGAAATGCCATTCTTTCGTTTCCTTCCTGTTTCGGCGTGGTCGTTGTGGGCCTGGCAGCACTTCACCAAGGCTGCCAACAATGTCCCAAGCCGCGGGCTGTTTCGCAAAGACAGCTGATGCGCGAAATCCGGCATCCGGGAAAAGGCATTTTAATTTTCTACAAAATTAGTAGATTAATTTGATCGCGCCGCGGAAGTCAGGCTTCGCCAGGCCGACGAAGAGGCCAGCCTTTCCAAGGTCGATGAAAAGATTTCCGCGAAACGGATTTTTTCATCCGCGGGCACAAACGCACCAGAATGCCTTTAGTCTATAAATTTAATAGACAATATATGCTCACGCGCTGATTGTTCGCCGACATATGAACGGACATCGAGCCGGATCTGAAGCATCACCAATTCTGGGACCAGATATGACGGTAAAGCCTTTCAAGACATTCCCGAGACGAAATCCCATCGCTGTTGCGCTGGCATTTTCCCTTCTCGCATTTGCAGGCACGCAGGCGTCTGCGGCCGAGAGCGCAACGCCGGTGGAAGGCGGCACGCTGACCGTCGGGCTCGCCACCGACACGGCGATCATAGATCCTTCGATAACCGGCAGCTCGATTACCGCCGTCATCACCCGAAACCTCGTCGATTCCCTCGTCGGGCAAGCCGAGGACAATAGTTTCGCGCCGTGGCTGGCCGAACGCTGGGAGATCGACGGCGACAACAGCGTCTATACGTTTCATCTCAGGCAGGGCGTGACCTTCAGCGACGGCACGCCGCTCGATGCCGCTGCGGTCAAGTATAATTTCGACCGGATCCTGGATCCGAAGACGACGTCGAGCTACGCAAAATCGCTGCTCGGCCCGGTCGACAAGATCGAGGCGGTCGATGCCGGCACGCTCGTCATCCACTATAACAAGCCTTTCGCGCCGCTGCTTCAGGGGCTGAGCCTGCCCTATCTCGGGATTCAGTCGCCGACCTATCTGCAGAAGGCGACGAGCACGACCAATACGGTTGTCGGCTCCGGCCCCTATATTCTCGAAAGCTTCGTCAAGGGCAGCGGCAGCAAGCTCACGCGCCGCGCCGACTACAATTGGGGGCCGGGTTATGCCAAGCACACCGGCCCGGCCCATTTCAACGGCATCGACTTCAAATATCTGCCGGAGTCATCGGTTCGCCTCGGTGCCTTGGCAAGCGGCCAGGTTCAGGCGATCGACGAAGTCCCGCCCGCCAATTACCGTTCCGTGCAGGGCGATGAGAAGCTTCAGGTGGTGACCAGGGAGAACCCCGGCGTCAACAGTTCCTATTTCCTCAATACATCCAAGGGACCTTTCCAGGACGCCAAGGTCCGCCAGGCCTTCCAGAGCGCCGTGAACGGGGCGGCGGCGGTAAAGGCAGCCTATCTCGGCACGCTCAAGCCGGCCGACAATATCCTCGGGCCGTCGACGCTCTATTACGATGCCGGCGTGGCCGGCACCTGGGGCTTCGATCTCGCCAAGGCAAACAAGCTGCTCGACGAGGCCGGCTGGACGAAAAAGGATGCTGAGGGAATTCGCACCAAGGACGGCCAGCGCCTCACCGTGCATTATGTCTATGACAGCGCTTCCGTCGGCGCATCGAACGTAACCCTTGCGCAGGCGGTGCAATATCAGGTGCGTCAGGCCGGGTTCGATTTCCAGCTCGATCCGGTCGACGCCGGCGGCTATACCGCCCGAGCCAACAGCAATGATTACGATCTGGTTTCCTTCTTCTATGTCAGGGCGGAACCGGACATATTGCGTACCGTGTTTCATTCGGCCTACGTGCCGCCGAACGGATCCGATTACGTCCGCGTCACCAGCCTCGATGAGAAACTGAGCAAGGCCATCGGTGCAAGCGATGCGGAGCGGAAGCAGCTCTATGGCGAGATCCAGTCGGAGATCGTCGGACAGGCCTATGCGGTGCCGCTGTTCGTGGCGGCCTACCAGCTCGGGGCGTCGAAGAAACTTCACGGCCTCAGCTGGGCAACAAACGCAAAGCCGCTCTTCTATGATGCCTGGCTCGAGCCGTAACGTGATCCGCGCCGGCTTGAAGCGGCTCGGTGTCGTCGTTGCGGTGCTCTGGGGCGCCGCAACGATCGCCTTTGCCGCCGTCAAGCTCATTCCCGGCGATCCCGTCTCGGTGCTGTCGGGTGGCGAGAACGTCGTCGATGCGGCTGAGCGCGCCGTGCTGACGCAACAATACGGATTGGATCAGCCGCTTTACGTGCAATATGCGCGTTATGTGCTCAGTGCCCTGACCGGTGATTTCGGTGAAAGCTACCAGTACCGCCAGCCGGTGACGGAGCTCATCTACGGGGCGGCGGGGCCGACATTGCAGCTCGCCGGCAGTGCGATTTTCATCGCCTTGATCCTGGCGTTGAGCATTGCGCTCGCGACCGCCGGCCGGCGCAGGGGGATCGCCATTGCCGTCTCGGGGATCGAGCTGGTCCTCCTCAGTACGCCCGTCTACTGGATCGGCATCGTGCTGCTGTCGGTCTTCAGTTTCCGGCTGCAATGGTTTCCGGTGACGGGCAATGCCGGCTTTTCCGCGCTGGTCCTGCCGGCCATCGCGCTCAGCCTGCCGCTGGCGGCGCTGCTGACCCAGGTGCTGCGGGATGGCCTGGAGGAAGCCCTGCTTCAGCCCTTTTCGCTGACGGTTCGCACGCGCGGCGTCGGCGAGACGGCTCTGCGGCTGCGGCACGGTCTGCGCCATGCCGCCCTTGCCGCCTCGACTTTGACGGGAACCCTGTTTGCAAGCACGCTCAGTGGCTCGATCCTCACCGAGACGGTGTTCGGCCGCTCCGGCATCGGGCAGATCACCCTGCAGGCCATCAAGACCCGCGACATGCCGCTCGTTCTCGGGCTGGTGATGCTGTCCGCCTTTGTCTTCGTCATCATCAACCTTCTGGTCGATGCCCTCTATCTGCTGATCGATCCGCGCCTGCGAAGGAGTGCAGCATGAGCAGTACGGAATTGTTCGACACGGTGCTGCGCGGCCGCACGGCCGCCGGTTCTCGCCGCAGGCATCCCTGGCTTGCGCCGGGGCTGCTGCTGCCGCTCGCCGCGGTCGTCATCCTCGCTTTTGCCGTCTGGGCGCCGCAATGGTTTACGGCGTTCGATCCGGACGCCATCGACACCAATGCCATCCTGGAAGCGCCAAGTGGCATTCACTGGTTTGGAACCGATGAACTGGGACGCGATCTCTTTTCCCGCATCGTCTACGGAACATCGCAGTCGTTGACGATTGGGATCGGCGCCACGCTGATCGCCTGTTTCGGCGGCGTCATTCTGGGGACGGCGGCGGCCCTGTCGCCGAAGCCGGTGAGCCGGCTTCTGGTCCGGGTGATCGACATTCTTCTGGCCTTTCCGGAAATACTGCTGGCGCTGCTGGTGATCGCCGTGCTCGGGCGCGGGCCGCTCAACACCCTGCTGGCCGTCGGCCTCTCCTCCATCGCCGGTTACGCCCGGCTGATCCGCTCGCAAGTCCTGCAGGTCAAGCTCTCCGGCTATGTCGAGCATGCCGTGGCGATCGGTGAACATCCCTGGACGATCATCATCGAGCATATCGTGCCGAACGCCGTTCGGCCGCTGGTCATTCTCGCGACGATCGGCGTCGGCGCCTCGGTGCTGACCGCCTCGGCCTTAAGTTTTCTCGGCCTCGGCGTCGTACCGCCTGCCGCCGAATGGGGAGCGCTCTTGGCGAACGGCCGCAATTTCATCGACATTGCTCCCTGGACAAGTCTGCTGCCGGCCACCGTGGTCGCGGTCTCGGTGATTTCGATCACTCTTGTCGCCAGGCGATTGCAGACGCTTCTGGCCCGGGGGGGATGCCTGATGAACATAAGACCCGGTCCGCGCCCGCCCATCCTCGCCTCGTCCGGTCCGCCGCTCCTCGAGATCGATGGGCTGCATGTCGCCTTCGACACGCCGCAGGGCATTGTCGAGGCCGTTTCGGATCTTTCCCTGCGGATCGCGCCGGGCGAGATCCTCGCGCTGGTCGGCGAGTCCGGATCGGGCAAGTCGGTGACGGCGCGCGCGCTGGTCGGCCTTGCCGGCCCGCATGCGCATGTCCAGGCCCGCAAGATGGTGCTGGCGGGGCATGACGGCCGGCCGCTCGATCTGCTGCGGCAATCGCAGCGGGCCTGGCGGGAGATCCGCGGGCGCGAGATCGGCTTCGTGCTGCAGGACGCCCTGGTTTCCCTCGACCCGCTGCGCACCGTGGGGCGCGAGATTGCCGAGCCGTTGCTTGCGCATCGGCTGGCGGCGCGATCGCAGGTGGCGGCGCGCGTCAGCGAACTTTTGACGCGCGTCGGCATTGCGGATCCGGAACTCCGCGCCGCCCAATATCCGCATGAGCTTTCCGGAGGGCTTCGGCAACGGGCCCTCATCGCATCGGCGCTGGCGGGCGAGCCGCGTCTGCTGATCGCCGACGAGCCGACCACGGCGCTCGACGCGACCGTCCAACAGCAGGTTCTATCGGTCTTCAAGGGCCTCGCGCGCGCCGGCTTCGGCGTTCTTCTGATCACCCATGACCTCGCCGTTGCGGCGCAATTGGCCGACCGCGTCGCGGTCATGCAGAATGGCCGTGTCGTTGAATCAGGCTTGGCGCAAGAGGTGCTCTCCGCCCCCCAGCACGCCTATACCCGCCGCCTGCTGGCTGCGGTTCCCACAGGCGCCACGCGCGGCCGGCGTCTGAGCGCCCCCGATGCCGCACCGGCCTATGGCCGGGCGCCGGTGGATGGCGAGCCGCTGCTGCAGGTCCGCAACGTCTCCGTCAGCTTCCGGCGTCCCGACGGCAGCCTTCTGGAAGCGGTGAGCGACGTGTCGCTGCAGATCGGTCGTGGAGAAACGCTGGGCATTGTCGGCGAATCCGGCTCCGGCAAGACGACGCTCGGCAAGATTGCGCTGGCGCTGCGCAGCCCGAATAGCGGCGAGGTGCTCTTCGACGGGGGGCCTTGGAGTACGCTGACCGAAGCCGCCCGCCGGCCGGTGCGAGCCGGCATCCAGACGATCAGCCAGGATCCTTTGAGTTCATTCGATCCGCGGTTTACCGTTGAGCGCATCATAGAACAGCCGCTACGGCTGGGTGGCAGCCTCGACAAGGCGGCCCGCCGGCGGAGGGTGGCGGAGCTGATCGAGATGGTCGGCCTCGCGCCGGAATTGCTCGCGCGCCGCCCGACAGCGCTTTCCGGCGGGCAGCGTCAACGCGTTTCGATCGCACAGGCGCTGGCGGCCGAACCGAAGCTTTTGATCTGCGACGAGCCGGTGTCTGCGCTTGACGTGACGACGCAGGCGCAGGTGTTGGATCTGCTGGCCGACCTTCAGCAGCGGCTGGGGCTTTCGATGGTGTTCATCTCGCATGATCTGGGGGTCGTCCAGCATATGAGCCACCGGATCGCCGTCATGAAGGATGGGGTGATCGTCGAAAGCGGATCGGTGGAGCAGGTGTTCGACCGTCCGCAGCATCCCTACACGCGCTCCCTCATCGCGTCGGTCCCGAACTTGGCGGCCGATCAGAGGCATTTCTGGGCGAGTTCCCGAGCCGCTCCTTAGACCGAGGGCAGGTCGGCGAATACACTTCACTTCGCCGATAGTGTCGGCCCGACGTCTTGGTGAACGACGATATTCCTGCCGAAGGGATTGAGCGCGACGAGGCCGAACATGGCCGCAAGCAGGATCACGGTTATGATCGAAGACGTATTCAGCTTCATGGGCGGCCCCCGCGCCGGATGTGTCGATCCCGGCGCCCTTCGGTGAAGGCCGGGCGGTCAAGGTCTATATTGCTTGCGTGTCCAATAGGTCCGCATGATGCTCCCGCGCCACGTCGGGATGCGAGCGCAGGCGGGATTTCAGCACATTGCGGCCGACCTCGCGAAACAAGGGATTGAGAGGATCCTGCGTCACGCCCCGCACCTCCGCCAGAAGCGCCGGCGGCAAATCGAGAACAGGGATGGTGGCTGCCAGGTTGGCGCCGAGGAAGAACGGAATGGACAGCCTGTCGCCGCCGGCCGGCGGCGTAACGACGCGGTGGATATTGGCCTTGAGGTAACCGTTGGAGGCGAGTTCCAGCAGCTCGCCGACATTGACGACGAAGGTGCCTGGGATAGGCGGCGCGTCGATCCAGCCGCCTTCGCCGTCATCCACCTGCAGGCCGCCGATGACGTCCTGCAACAGGATGGTGACGAAGCCGCCATCCTTATGGGCGCCGACGCCCTGGTCACTCTCCGTCTGATCGCGACCGGGATACCGCACGATCTTCAGAAGCTGGTTCGGACCGTTGGCATAGATCGGCGCGAAGACATCCGGGCTCTGGCCGAGTGCCTCGGAAAATGCCTGAAGGACCTTCAGGCCGACGCCGGTCACTTCTTCGATCCATTCGAGCACGGCCGCACGCATGTGCGGAAGCGCCGAGGGGAATTGGTTCGGGCCGAACAGCCGCTTCCATGGGGGATCGCCCGGGCCGATCTCCAGCCTCTGGCGCTCGGGGCCGAAATCGACCTGTTCCCGCCAATCCTGCTTGCCGCGGGTATATTCGAAGCCGGCCCTGTTATAGCCGCGGAACTGTGGCGACTTGCGCATCTCGATTTCCAGCTTCTGCTCTTCCGGCAGCGAGAAGAAGCGGCGTGCGAGGTCGGTCAGATCGTCGATCCGTTGCTGCGGAATGCCGTGGCCGGTGAGATAGAAAAATCCGAGTGTCCGGCTGACGTCGCGAAGCTCCGCCAGGGCTTGCTGTCGTTCCGGATGAGTGGATGCAAAACGCCCGAGATCGAGTATCGGAAGCGTCCTTGCTGCAGCGGTCACGGCATTTTCCTTCTTGCTGAAACTCGCGTCGAGCCCATGCCGGAAACGGCACCTTCGACCGGTATAATGTCCCAAGCAGCGGGGCGATGTTCAACGAGGGCTGATGCGATAATTCGGCGATCGGGGAAAACGCATTTTATTTTTCGAGCAAATTTGTAGATTATTCGCCTGCCGCCGATCACACTGCGATCTTGCGTGCCTAGAGCATTTCCATTTTTCTCCGAATCACGGAGATGCTCTATCTCTTTGTTTTCACGCAATTCCGGCCGGAAAACCGCTTCGCACCTTTCCTGGAATTGCCCTAATGCCCGGTTGCCTCCGGCTGCAGATCGGCATCCGTCAGGCTTCCCAAGAAGGCCACGATGTCGTCGATCTCGGGATCGGTGAGGGCGGGCGCATCGCCGGGCTTCCTGCCGAAGGGCGGATCCTGGTTGAGATTGTCCCAATAGGCCTGCGGCAGGTCGTCATACTTGCGGACCGTGCCGTCGGCATTTCTCGGATACCAGCGGCCGGGATCGCTGTCGCGCGTCGCATAGAAGGCGACGACGTCGCGCAGCGCGTGGAAATAGCCATTGTGGAAGAAACTCTTCTTCAACGCGACATTGCGCAGCGTCGGGGTGCGGAACAGGCCGCAATATTCGCTATATCCGGCAAGATCGGTGCGTTGTGGGCCGCAGAGGCCGAGGTCGTGATAGCCGGGGTCGCCATTGGCCGGAATCGCCATGTTGCGCGGCGCGGCAAGCCCGAGGAAGCCGAAGTCGGAAAAGAGCGGCGGCTCACCGTCATCGGCGGGTTCGCTGACGTGACAGCTCGAACAGTTACCCTTTGCTGGATCCTCGAACAGCTGCCGTCCGTGCAGCTCCCGCGCGGTCAGCGTCGCCTTGCCGGCGAGGAAGGCGTCGTAGCGGCTGGAATAGGGATAGAAATCCGGACCGCTCTGTTCGAAGGCGGCGAGCGCCTCGGTGGCGGCGTCGAATGTGTCCTTAGGATTGTCGAACACGCTCTCGCCGAAGGCCGCCCTGATGTCGGCGGCGTAGGACGCCTTGCGCAGTTTGGCCGCAACCTCGGCCGCATCCTTGTTGCCCATCTCGAAGGGCGAGAGCAGCGGGATCTTCGCCTGATCGGCGCCGTGATCGACCCGGCCGTCCCAGGTGAGGCCGCCGGTCGGGCCGTTATCGACGCTTTCGTCGCCCTCGTCCTCGGAATCGTAATAATGCTCGGTGAAGGCGGGCACCGCCTGCAGGTAACGCAGCGTCGGAACGGCGCGCAGGCCCGGCCGGTCCATATGCTGGCCGCCCATCTCGACTGGTGTCGCCGATGCCGGGCCGAAGCCATGACGGGGATCATGGCAGGAGGCGCAGGCCTGCAGTCCCGAGGCCGACAGCGAGGCGTCTGAGAATATCTTGCGGCCGAGCGCGGTCAGCTGCTCGGCCCGGGCGAAGGCCTCGGTGCGCGACATCGGGCCGGGATGCACGCCGACAGCCACCGCCGCGCTGCTTTGCCGCAGCGGCAGAATGGCCAGACAGAGCGCCGCCGCACCCATGCTCACCGCCAGGCCGGACCGGACAAACCAGATGGTCTTGATTGCCATGATAAGGATTCCAATAGCTTAAGACTGATTTCCTCCATGATCGAACCTGGTTGCAACAAATTGATGACGGCTATTCCCTGCGGCATCACGGCAACCCTGATGTCACAAAGTTGATAGACGGCCGGAATAGCGTTTGGGCGCCCCCGAGCGTTCTTCGCTCCCTCTAGCCAACGCCCCTAGCCATGAGGTGCCCCGTGAAAAGACTGAAACTCCTGCATTCCATCTGTCTCGCCGGAACGGCCTTCGTGCCGTGTGCGGTGGCGGCATCAGCCCATGCGGCACCGGCCGGTTACGACAAGATCGACAATATCGTCGTCATCTATGCCGAAAACCGCAGCTTCGATAATCTCTATGGCGGCTTTCCCGGCGCCAACGGCCTTTCCAATGTCAGCGCCGATGAGGCCCGCCAGCTCGACCGCGACGGTCAGCCGCTCGCCGAACTGCCGCCGGCCTGGGGCGGCCTGACCGCCAAGGGCGTGACCCCTGCCATCACCGAGGGGCAGTCGGCTCATCTTGCCAATGCCAGCTTCGCGATCGACGATCCCAAGGGTTTTGCCCAGGCGCCGACCGTCATCACCCGCGATCTCTGGCATCGTTTCTACCAGGAGCAGATGCAGATCGACGGCGGCAAGAACGACAAGTTTGTCGCCTGGGCCGATTCCGGCAGCCTGGTCATGGGCCATTATGACGGCTCGATCCTGCCGATGTGGCAGGTTGCCAAGAAATACGTCCTGGCCGACAACTTCTTCCAGGGCGCCTTCGGCGGCTCGTTCCTCAACCACTTTGCACTGGTCTGCGCCTGTGCGCCCTATTATCCCGATGCCGACAAGAGCCCGGCCAAGCCTGTGATCGCCAAGGTCGATGCCGACGGCACCTCGCTTGTTGTGGCGGAAAACGCCCCGAAATCGGCGCTGGAGGGCGCGCCTAAATTCGTCTCCGACGGCACGCTGACGCCCGACTTCTACGCCGTCAACACCATGCAGCCGCCCTACGAGCCGAGCGCCAATCCGCCGGCCAAGGACGGTGATCCGGCCTATGCCGATCCCACGGCGGCGACGACGCTGCCGCCGCAGCATGCGACCACCATCGGCGACCTGCTGTCGCTGAAGGGCGTCAGCTGGGCCTGGTATGGCGGTGCCTGGCAGGCAGCCCTTGACGGCAAGAACGCGACGCCGGTGCCGAACTTCCAGTTCCACCACCAGCCGCTCAACTATTTCGCCAATTTCGCCCCCGGCACCCCGGCGCGCGCCGAACATCTCAGGGATGGCGGCCTGGCCGGCGAGGCCTTCCTCAAAGACATCGACGACGACAAGCTGCCGGCGGTGTCCTTCTACAAGCCGCAGGGCAACCTCAACGAACATGGCGGTTATGCCGATGTGTCGAGCGGCGACCAGCATCTTGCCGATATTGTCTCGCATCTCGAGAAGAGTCCGCAATGGGGCCATATGCTGGTGATCGTCACCTATGACGAAAATGGCGGCTTCTGGGATCACGTCGCGCCGCCGAAGGCCGATCGCTGGGGCCCGGGCAACCGCATTCCGGCCTTCATCATCTCGCCTTTCGCCAAGGCCGGCACGGTCGATCATACCCAATACGACACGACCTCGATCATCCGCCTGATCACCGCGCGCTACGATCTGCCTGTTTTGCCCGGCATCGTCGCCCGCGACACGGCGTTGCGCGACAACGGCCGGCCGCCGATGGGCGACCTCACAGCCGCGCTTGACCTGACGTATTGATCGATCACGAGCGGCTCCGGTTTCGACCGGGGCCGGTCAAGCTTGGGGCCTGCGTCACCGGCGCAGCAGCGGCCGCAGCGCCGCCTGCGTTTCCCTCAGCAGCGGCAGATAGCGCTCCTTCATCTCCGCGGCCGGGACGAGGGCGGCCGGAGTGCCGATATTGATCGCCGCGACCGTTTCGCCGCGGTCGTTATCGATCGGCACGGCGATCGAGCAGAGGCCGATCTCCAGCTCCTGGTCGATGATGGCGTAGCCCTCGGCGCGGACGCGCCGGAATTCTGTGATGAGTTCGTCCGGGTCGATCCTGGTATTCGGCGTATTTTTTCTCAACTCGCTGCGGGCAAGGATGGCGCGCGCCTCGTTTTCGGCAAGAGCCGCAAGCAGCACGCGGCCCATCGAGGCGCAATAGGCGGGCAGGCGGCTGCCGGGGGTGAGATTGATCGACATGACGCGGCGCTGCGCGGCGCGGGCGATATAGACGATGTCGGTGCCGTCCAGCACCGAGGCCGAGGCGCTCTGGCCGGCCTTTTCCGAGAGCAGATCGAGATGCGGCTGCAGCAGCGCCGGCAGCGGCGTCGCCGCGAGATAGGCATGGCCAAGCCGCAGGATCTTCGGCGTCAGGGTGAAGAACTTGCCGTCATAATCGGCATAACCGAGCTCGGCGAGCGTCAGCAGCGAGCGGCGCACCGTGGCGCGGTCGAGCCCCGTCAGCTTGGCGGCCTCGGCAATCGACAGCCGCTGCCGCGTTTCACCGAAGGCCTCGATGACTTTCAGGCCGCGGGCAAAGCCGCTGACGAAATCCGTTTCGCGCATGGGTCGGGTTATCGATGCTCTTTGGGGTGGGCGCTTCAGCAGTTTTCTAAAGACAGTTTTGCTGCGATATTTCGAACCGATCCTTATTTGATTTGGACATTCTGCGCCAATAGATTTGGAGGATTTCGATCGGATGAGCACCTCCCACATTCCCAGCCGACAACCCGGATAAGTCGTGATATGATCGCCGAAGTAGCGTGATTATCGATACTCGGAAGGCAGGAGCCATGTATGAGTCGCGACACGCCAATCGATAAGCAGGGGCGATCCACAGAGGTTTCGACTGGCGAAAGCCGCTCTTCCCAACATGGCGGCGAGCGGCGGGTCGTCACTGCGCTGTGCTATGACCTGATCGGCTCCACCAATCTCTTCAATCTGATGGATATCGAGGACTATCAGGATATGATCGCCGCCTTCCAGCAGGCGGCGCGGCAAGCGATCACGGCGCATTCCGGCGTCGTCCGCGTCGAAGCTGGGGACGGTGGGGTGGCGCTTTTTCCGATCGAGCTCGGACCGCGGGATGCCGCGTCGGCCGCGATCCGCGCCGGCCTTGGAATCGTCAAAGCGTGTCAGCGTCTCGCCCGCGATCTCGTTCGAGACGATCTGCAGGTGCGCGTGGGTGTCGCGACATCGGTTGCCCTGATCCGGGATACGCAGCTGCAAAACTGGATACATGAGCCGGTCACGGGCGCCGCACTTGCGCTTGCGACACGGCTCGAGGCCGCCGCTGAACCCGACAGCGTCCTGGTTTCGGAAGAGACCCGGAACCTCGCCGGCCGCTCACAGGCCTTCGTTCCGGAAGGTGCACGGATGTTGAAAGGCTTCTCCGCGCCTGAAAACGTCTGGAGAGCAATCGGCCACAAACGGGAGCTCGACCGGTTCCACGCCTTCGGACGGCTGGATGGCACATTCGTCGGCCGCATTGCGGAGCTTGAGCGGATAGAGAAGGCCTGGAAGGCCGCAGTCGAAGGTAAGGGCAAGGTCGTCGTCATCACCGGCGAGGCCGGCATCGGCAAGTCGCGGCTGCTTCGGCAAGCCCGACATATGATCCATGCGCAGCCGGTGCGATCGCTGTTTTTTCAATGCCTGCCGGGAGGGTTTCGCTCGACGCTTCACCCGGTGCTGAACAGTTTTCCGCAGCGCCATTCCGACAGCACGGATGGCGGGCGGCTGACGGTCGCAGCGGTCGCTGCTCAGTTTGCGCGCCACGGCATCCGGGATCGTGAAGTCATCAGCATATTTTCCCATCTGCTCGGTGCGGATGGGCGCAATGAGGCTCTCTCCGACAGTTCTCCCAAGGCAATCCAGAAACGCGCACGGCAGGCGCTGTCAAAAGCGTTGAGCGTCATGTGCGAGCAAACGCCGCTGATGATAGCGGTCGAGGACATTCATTGGATCGATCCTACCTCCGAGCATCTGCTTCGCGAAGCGGCGCGGCTCGTGCCTGCGCTTCCCGCATTGCTGATCGTCACCAGCAGACGGGATCCGTATGCCGGCATGTTCGACGAGGACGAGCCGGAACATATTTTGCTCGGTCCGCTTGACCACGACGAAACACGGCTGGCGATCACAACGCGCTGGCCAAGCCATCGCCAGGAAGCATTGCCGCAGTTGCTCGAGGTGAGCGGACGCATATCCGGCGGCGTACCGCTCTTCATCGAGGAAATATGCCAATGGGCGTCCGAAGCCGCCACTGACGATGCGATGAGCGTGCCGTCAAATCCGTCACGCAATCATGTTTCCGTCTTCGAAGGGATCTTGAATTCGCGGCTCGAACATTTGGGATCCGCCCGGGACGTGGCGCGGGCCGGGGCCGTCGCGGGGGATCGTTTTACCGTTTCGCTGCTTCGCCCCCTGTTGCCGGACACAAGCAGGAAATCTCTCTTGCATGCTGCGGAAACTCTATGCGAGACCGGATTTTTGACCCGCGTGCGGGCCCAAGGCGGCATCGCCTACGGCTTTCGCCACGCTCTGATCCAGGAGACAATCTATAACGGTCTGCTGAAAACGCAACGCCAGCTACTCCACCGCCGCCTGTTCATGGCCACCAACAACAATCGTGCGATCGCGGGTTGGCTGGATACGGGTGCGCTTGCCGAGCATGCGGAGGCTGCCGGCCTTCCGGAGCACGCGGTTTCGTTGTTCATGAAGGCAGGAAAGGAGCACGCTAGCCGATCGGCAATGGTGGAGGCGCGCCACCATCTCGAACGTGCCCTGGCGCTTTGCGAGACCAAGCCCGAAGCCGCTTCCGACGCGTTGCACCTTTCGGTGTTGATGGCGCTCGGACCGCTGCTGACGGCAACGGTCGGACCCAACTCGGCCCCGGCGCGAACCCTTTACGAAAAGGGCGTCGAGATCGCGCGCCGCCAGCCGAAGGAAGATCAGCCCAAGTGGTTTCCGCTCTATTGGGGCTGGTGGCAGACCGGGCAGAACTTCATGGAGATGCACGGCCGCGCTCGAAAGGTGCAGGCAATGCTCTCCGGTGTCGCCGATCGCGAGATCGAACTGCAGGTCAACCATTCGATCTGGGCAATCGAGTTCAATGTCGGAAGGCAGCGGGAGGCCCAAAAGGCGATACGAGCGGGGCTTGCGCTTTACGACGACGAGGCGGCGAAAACGAGCCGCAATGTCTTTGGCGGCCATGACGCCAAGGTTTGCGGCCTCGGACAGCTGGCGCTGTCGCTCTGGCTGACGGGCCAGACCGAAGAATCCAGCAAGGCACTTGTCGACATGGTCGCTTTTGTGGATCGCATTGGGCATATGCCGAGCAAGTCGCACTCGCTGGATACCGAGGCGGTATCGGCATTCTATCGCAACGACCACGCACGCCTGATCGAGATTTCGGGCAGGATGGCCGATTTTGCGAAAAAGCACGAACTGCAATCCTTGTCGGCACTCGCGATGCTCTTTCGCGGATGGGCAGTTGCGCATGTTGAAAGTCTGTCCCGCGGTCACGAGAGCTTCCGCGCAGGCTTAGCGCTTCTGAGGGAGCTCGGAGCCGTCGCCGATCTGCCGATTTATCTCTATATGCATGCGACCATGCTCGGCCGGGCGCGCAAATATCAAACGGCGATAGAGGTCGTCACCGATGCTATCGGCGAGGCGAAGGCGACAGGCCATGGTTACTGGTTGGCCGAGCTTCACCGCCGTCGCGCGCTGCTGCTGTCGAACGCCAGGGCAGGGGAGTCGGCCCTGCTTCCGGATCTGAGAACGGCGATCGCCATTGCGCAAGAGCAAGGCGCGGTTGCCTTGCTGCACCGGTCGCAACGATCGGCGAAGGAGCTTGGCTTTGCCGGCGAACTCTGAAGTTTGCGCCGCAGGCGAGAGGGAAATGCTGTCGGCATTTTATGCCGGCATCATCAACGGAAACATGACTCTCGGGTCGCCGGACCCTGGGGACGCCGAGTTCTATTTCCGCTCCCTGCTGCCGTTCTGCCGTCGAGCCCGGATCACCCGCATCGCCGATCTGAGCGGCCTCGATCGGATCGGGCTTCCGGTCGTCCAGGCCATACGACCGGCCGCATTATCTGAGGTCACCTCGCTCGGCCGTGGAATGTCCAGAGCGTCTGCCGCAATCGGGGCGATCATGGAATCGTTCGAGCGCTTCTATGCCGAGGCAATCCCCGCCTCCCGTGTCTTCCTGTCGACCGCAGAAAGGCTGGAGATCGGCGCCGGGTCCTTCGATGGTTTCTGCCTTGCTGTTTCCCGGGCGAATTGGCGCGAACGCGAGATCGACTGGATCATGGGTGTCGACATGGCAACCGGCGCTGCCGCGCCCATCCCGTTTGAACTTGTGCACACGATCTATACCGATCCGCCCCCCTGCCATGATGGTGTTTTCATGCGCACCACGACGGGCCTTGCATGCCACCGGTCAGACTTTGGCGCCTTGCGGCATGGGCTGCTGGAATGCATAGAGCGGGATGCGATTGCCCAGGCTTTTAAAACCCACGGCTTCATGGATCGGATGAGGTTGCCGTTGTCGGGCTTGGGCACGGCAGTTCAGGATGTTCTCTCGCAGGTAGCCGCGCTCGGAATATCGGCTGCCTTCTGGCATGCCGTTTCGCCGACAGGGATTCCGGTCGTCTGGTGCCAGACGATTGAAGCCGGCGAAGGCGAACCGATGCTGGCCCTCCCCACGGAAGGTTATTGTGCCGGTCTTGATCTTCACGACGCCGCGTTCGGTGCCTTGCTTGAAGCACTGGCGGCCCGAGCCGGAGCCATATCCGGCGCGAGAGACGACCAGACGCGGAAGCACTATGCGAAGCCAAGCGGGGCCATGCTTGCCGATGCCCGCGATCTCATTCTCGGTGAAGGTGCTCCATCGATAAGTTTTGTGGACGTTTTGCCCGCAGTTACCGGCCTGGAGGAGCTTCTGGAAAGGATCATTTCAGCCGGTCTGGGGCCGGTTCTTGCCGTTCCAATTGCTTTGGAGACCGATCCGGACATTCATTGCGTGCGCACGATACTTGCCGGCATGCGCCCTTTTACGGTCGAGCGGTGAGGGTGCGGGATGGATCAGAAAGCCGACGGTCCAATACTCGTCTTCCTCGGGCCGACCCTCCGCTTGCCGGAGGCGCAACGCATTCTCGACGCCGTCTATCTGCAGCCCGTTTCGCAGGGAGACATCATTCTTGCCGCCCACGCATTTCGCCCGAAAGCGATGGTTCTGATCGACGGTCTTTTCGAGGACAGGCCGGCCGTGCGTCACAAGGAGATTCTCTGGGCGCTGTCGCATGGCATCGTGATGATAGGCGCCGCAAGCATGGGCGCGCTCCGGGCGGCCGAGTTGCATCCATTCGGAATGATCGGTGTCGGTCTGATCTATCGATGGTACCGGCGCTGGCCGCTGACGGCGGAAGATGCAGTCGCGGTCCAATGCGGCCCCGCGGAGCTCGGCTTCACGGCTTTGACCGAGGCACTGGTCGACCTGCAGCGCAGTTTTGCAGCGCTTTTTCGCCGTGGCCTGATTGCCAAAGCTGAAATGGATGCCGGCATCGCCGCAGCCCGGCGGCTTAATTTTCGCGAACGGTCCATGCGAAAGGTGCTCGCCGCAGCGCAATGGCCAGCGGAGAAGTCGGCCTTGCTGCGCAGCCATTTGATTGCGCAGAAGAAAGCCGATGCGCTCCTTGCGCTGCGGTTGGCGCCGGGCCTGTCGAAGTACAAGCCTGCGGGGTTGTCCTTTACGGTAACCAATACCTTTCTGCGTGATCTGGAAGCCGGATCTATTGACATCAATTTATTTAGAAAGTACTAATTTAAGTTGTTGCCATATAACTCATCTAACTGAGTAGTTGAGCT